>CAZGER010000285.1:2085-3131 GCA_964524565.1 uncultured Chthonomonas sp.
TGCGTCTGCCGAACTTGCTGGGGGCCCGAAGGCACTCGATGAGGGCATCGGCGGAGTCTTTGTCCGAGATATGCCCGCCGAGGACGACCCCGGCTTTGAAGACGGTGCGGGCGTAGTCGTTGGTGGCGTTCAAGATCAGGTCTTTGATCGCTTCGATAGCCAGCTTGCGTTCTTGGTCGGTCTTGAAAAACGCGGTGACGTCTTCGAGCATGTCGAGGACGCACCACTGGGCGCTACGACGGTGGGGGTGGCGGCGGTCGTTGAGGATCTCGATCAGGGCTGGGCCGAAGACTCCGAGGGATGCCTGCCTCTCGATCGTCGTGAGGGCCTTGTATGCCACGTCCCTGTCCGGGCAGTACAGGAGGGCGACGAGGTCTCCTGGCGGGAGGTCGGTGATCGTGCTGCGGAACCTCTCAGCCAGGCCGAGGGCGTCCGTGATGGCCTTGACGCGGTCGTAGTAGGGCTTTGCCGCCTCGACTGCTTGGCGGACGGCCTCTTCCCTGGTTTCGGCCCTGGCTTCTGACCAGACCGAGACGACCCTTGCGAAGACTCCGTGCTCGGTGATTGCGAGCTCGACGGTGAGTTCTTCGCCGTAGGCGTTGACCTTCTCACTGTCCGACCAGGCTTCGGGGGAAACGTGGAAGTCGTAGCTGATTCCGTGCGGGGGCCAGTGGAACGGCACCCTGTGCCCTGGACGGACGGGCGCGGTGGAGCCGCCGTTGTCTGCCACGGCGCGCTCGATGACCTGTCTGACCCTTTCGACGACGGCTTGGGCATCGACCGTACCTGCCATAGGTTGGAATGCTACTGCATTCACGGGGTGCTGGTGTGCCTCTGGGTGGGTCAGGCACCGATGACTTTGTAGAGTCCCCGGGCAAGGCGGGCGATCTTGCCTTCGGCGACGAGCTGCGAAAGGGCCCGGTTGACGGTTTCTCTTGAGGCACCGATCGAGTCTGCGAGGACCTGTTGGCTGGGGCCGACGGAGGCGACGCCCTCTTCGTTCGCCTCGGCAACCATGTGGTTGAGGAGGCGCGACCTGACGTTTT
>CAZGER010000286.1:0-3122 GCA_964524565.1 uncultured Chthonomonas sp.
CGCATCGCCAGGTCCGCAAGGCCAAGGTTCGGCCCAGTCAAAGCCCAGTTCCTGTCCCACAGATAGATCACGACGTTCAAACCGATCAGGGTCCACACCAACACCGGCGTGCCCTCGCGTTTGATGTTGTCGCGCAATGGGATCATCTGACCGCCAATCTTACTGCCGAAACCACCGGCAACCTACCGGTCATAAAAAATGCCGACCGCCCCCTTGTCCCGTCCACGACCCGCCTCCTTGCTCGAAGACCGCTCGTTGTTCGCTCGACCGCTGCCCCCAGCCTGGTACGTGTCGTTGCCCTCGCCGTCGTAGAACAGCCCCAGACAAAGCGCTGCCTTGCGCAACGATCCCTGCGGCGTCTCGTTCGCCCGGCCAAGCGTCGTCCCGACGCTCGTATAACTGTCGCTTCCCAGCATGTCGGCAAAGATCCCGAACCCGTTGGCGTTGCCCGCCCCAAGGCTCAGGCTCCCGGCCGTGTAACTGTCCGAACCCGCACCGTCGATGAAGAACCCGATCGAAAAGTCGTGCCCCGCCCCATTGCTCATGTTAGTCGTCGCAACGTACACATCGTCCCCTGCGTCGTCCCGCAAGAACCCCGCCGCAAAGTGCGCCGCCGAACCCTGCACGTACCAGACTCCCTGGTACCTGTCGTTCCCCTCTGCGTCCCAAAGCCCACCAAGGCCCATCCAATAACCGCAACCCTGCCCGAACACCCCGCACGAGTAACTGTCGTTCCCGCGCAGGTCGAACAACAGCCCCACCCCTCCCGCAAGGCTCCTTCCGTTCACATAGTCCAGCCGCGTCCCGTTCCCCGCCCCCTGCGACATGCTCACGTTGTGCTCCGCCGTCTGGGGCGAGGGGAAGTCCAAAACCTTGTCCTCCGCAACGTATGTGTCGTCACCGGCACGGTCCACGACCCACCCGACACCCCCCACGAGCCCCACACCCTGCACCTGCGTGAACCCGTTGTACTTGTCCGTCCCAGAAAGGTCCTCCACGATCCCAATGCCCATCGTCCCGAACCCGATCCCGTTGGCGTAGCAGTCGTAGGTGTCGTCCCCCGCCTCGTCCAAAAGGTAGGCAAGACCGTAAGTCGCAGACCCGAACGCCTCCGCCGCCGACCGGTAAACGTCGTTGCCCTGCGTGTCCACCAAAAACGTGATGCCGAACCGCGCCGAGCCGCAACCGTGCTTGCCGACCAGGCCGGCACGGTTGGGCCACGCCGAGACCGGCTTGTCCAGCCCCGCCTTGTCCGAAACGTAAAAGTCGTTCCCCGCCGTGTCGATCCACACTGAAAGCCACTGCCCCTCCGCCCGCTGGGTCGGCACGTTGATCGCCGTGTCGTTGCCACCCGTGTCGATGCAAACAAGCACCGCCGCGTCCGCCGTCGTCTCGTCCGCCCCGCCCCGCAAAAGGATCTGACCGTACGTGGTGTCCAACTTCCAAGAATATTTCCTGGCCGGATCCACCTGCCTGGCCTGACCCGTCGCCGCCGAAACCGCCGCCGCAAGGTCCTGCCCTCCCGCAAACAGGAACGCAAGGTCGACGTCACCGTTCTTGGCCAGCCACTCACGGTACAAGAGCGGGTTCGCCCCCTCGTGCGCCTTCGCGTTCACAAGCTGGGCAAGCCTGGCCTTCGTCGCCTCCGAACCAAACGCCGCGCTCACGTACGACTCGTTCTCCAGCGCCGCCTCCAAAACGATCGCCGCCGCCCTCTGGACCTCGACAGGCACGTTCGTCAGGTCCGGCACAGACCCCGTGACCCACCCCTTCTGGCGCAGCTTCACGACCACCGCCGCCATGCTCCCGAGCGCCATCCCACGGTCGATCGGACCCTGCGCCGGGTTCCCGAGCAAATCCCGGCGAGAACCGTTCATCGTCAGCCGCGATGCCAAAGCGACCATCCTGTAAGGCTGCCCCGCCGCCAACACTGAATCCGCCTGAACGACCTCCATCATAAACGGAAGTGACCAAGGGTCCTGCATGCAGCCGTCCACATATCCGCTACCAAACGACCCCTCCCGGTAGTACCCCAACACCGCAGGGTCGAACCTCGCGGTCGCTTGGGTCAGACCAGCCGTGCCGAGCACAAGGGTCAGGGCATTGTCTAAACTGGCTGTCGTCTGTGGGACGACCATGCCAAGACACATAAGGGCTCCAAGGCTGTTCATAGTGCTGTCTTTCCTCTGCTTGGGCAAGATGGCCGTCTCACAGGGCCAAACACCCCTCCAAGCTCCGCCACCGGTGCAGTTCGAACGCTGGAGGCCCGTGACAGGTTCCGAGTTCGCAGACCGCTACCTCCAAACGTTTCCTTCAGCATTCCAGACAATCTATCCGGAAAACAACCAAGTCCGCCTGACCGTCACCGTGCCGGTCAACCGCGTCAACCCCGTGCCCGTCGTCATCCTCCTCCACTATTGGGGCGCGACAGACCGCGCGCTTGAGTCTGAAATGGCCGAAGAACTGGCCACCAGGGGCATCGCCGCCGTCGCCATAGACCTGCCCTACCACCTCGACCGGACACCCAAAGGACACCGTTCGGGCGACCTCGCCATCCGCGCCGACCCAGAAGGGCTCGTCGCCACCATGTCCCAGTCCGTCTCCGATGTCCGCCGGACCGTCGATTGGATCGCCACCCACCCAGAGTTCGACCAGTCCAAGGTCGCCCTCGCCGGCACAAGCCTCGGAGCCGTCATCGGCAGCCTCGCCTACGCCGTCGAGCCGCGGTTCGATAGCGCCTGCTTCCTCCTCGGCGGGGCAGACCTGGCCCACCTGCTCTTCAACTCCTCCCGAGTCATCGCCCAACGCGAGGCCCTCCGCTCCGCCGGTTTCACCGAAGAGACCCTCCGCGAAAGGATCAAGCTCGTCGAACCCGCCGCCTACCTTGACCCTTCCGACACCAGGCCGACCATGCTCGTCTCAGCCAGGCACGACACTGTCATCCCCGCCCATTCCAGCGACGCCCTCGCCAGCAGGCTCGGTGCGACAAAACGGGTCTACATCGACACCGGCCACTACGGGGGGTTCTTCGCCAAGTCCCTCCTCGTCAAAAACGTCAGCGACTTCTTCGACTCCACCCTCAACGGACGCGAGCACACCACCCCCGCCGTCCTCCCCGCGGA
>CAZGER010000287.1:0-3099 GCA_964524565.1 uncultured Chthonomonas sp.
CTGGGCGGCGCGCAGAAGAACGTGGTCGTGATGGCGCTCAACCCGCGGAACCTGAGCCTCAACCGATTGGAGCGCAGGGCCAGGGGTGCGGGGGCGGCGGTCGTGAGGTGGGGGCACGGCATCCGGCCTTCGGGCAGGATGCGGGCCTTGTACGCGGCGATGGTCAACCGGGCCGACCGGACTTTGCTCTACTATCCGCAGGCGGCGGACGACCTGGTGTCAGAAGGTGTTCCGAGGGAGAAGCTGCGGTCGGCTTGGAACTCGATCGACACTGGTTCGATCGCGCGGCTCGCTGCGGAGTACGGGCAGGACAGGCAGGTGGTTTCGTGCATCGGCAGGATGATCCCGGGCAAGAAGGCTCCGCTGCTGGTCCGGGGGTTTGCCGAGGCGAGGGCGAAGGGGCTCAGGGCCAGGCTGGAGATCATTGGGTCTGGCCCGGACATGGCCGAGGTGGAGGCTTTGGTCGAGCGTTTGGGCCTTGCGGAGGTGACAGTCCTGCACGGGCCGGTGTTCGGCGAGGAGGAGATCGCGCAGGTGATGAACCGGTCGTTCGTTTCCGTTTCGCCTGGGTATGTGGGGCTGAACGCGGTGCACTCGCTGGCCTACGGTGTGCCACTTTTGTACGCCGACAACGAGCCACACAGCCCGGAGATCGTCGCGCTGACGGAGAGCGGGACGAGCCTCACGTTCACCGCTGGGGACGCGGGAGACCTGGCCGACCGGTTGATCGCGCTGGAGGCGGACAGGGGGCTGTTGCAGAGGTATTCGGCTTTGGGGAAAGAGTACGTTCTGCGGGAGTTCAGCGCCGAAAAGATGGCTGCGAACATCGCTGAGACGATCGTTGAGGCGCACAGAGTCGGGCCGGGTTAGCGTTTTTCTTTGACTGGTGGACGGTCCTTGATGGGGGCGCAGGGGTGTCCGGCGCAGATCTTCCAGGCCGGCATGTCTTTGGTGACGACGGACCGGGACGCGATGATCGCGCCTTCTCCGACCGAGACCCCGGGGGCGACAAAGCAGTCTGCGGCGACCCATGCCTGGTCACCGATGGTGATGGGAAAAAACACGAGCGGGAAGGTTTGGTCTTCGTAATCGTGGGTGCCGGTGCAAAGGTAGGTGTACTGGGAGACGACAGCCATGCGCCCGATGGTGACCTTGGCGTAGTTGTAGACATCGACGTGCCAGCCGATCCAGCTGCCGTCGCCTACCTCGAGCTCCCAGGGATAGAGGACCTTGACGGTGTTGGCGATTTTGACCTTGCTGCCGATTTTGGCCCCGAAGAGCCGGAGGAGGGCCACCCGCCAGGGATCGAAGAAGAGACGCGGGGACGGGCGGAACAGGAGGGTCCACACGGCACCCCACAGGAGGCGTTTGACGATGACCGTCTTGCTCCACTTTGTCCTGCTCGTTGTCAGGTCGAGTTGACCCGCTTCCACTGGCTTTTCCACGCTTGGCAACATTGTGACCGATCCCGTCTTCCCCGCCCGGATCGGGAACGGGAGGGGATCAGAGAGCGTCAATATTCGTGCCAGTCCTGGCGGAAACCGGGTGATGTACTGGTGGCATGAATACCGGATCGGAGCCACGATCTAGTATTTATAAGGTTAGAATCCCGAGCCGTCCGAGAGTGAGGTCAGTACAATCTGGGACGGAGAGCTGCTTTTAGTGAGAGAAGGATCAAACATGTTGGAATCAAAGATTAGCCTTGATGGTGTGCCGGTCTTGCAGGGTGCGGGTGTTGTCTCGCCGAACGTTTTGGACGGTGTCGCAGCCGTCACGCTTGAAGACGATTCGACCCCTCAGGGTCCGATCACCAGGTCCATGAACGTGGCTGTCATCGGCACCGGGTACGTCGGGCTGGTGACTGGGGCGATCCTTGCCGACCAAGGCAGCAGTGTCCTTTGCGTGGACCTTGACGAGTCCAAGCTGGCTATGATCAACAAGGGTGTCTCGCCGATATACGAACCGGGTTTGGACCAGATCATTGAGGCGAACATCCGGTCGGGAAGGCTGAAGACCACGACCGACATCGCTGCGGCGACGGAGTTTGCCGACGTTCTGTTCATCGCAGTCGGCACCCCTCCTTCCAAGGACGGCACTCCTGACCTGACGGCGGTTTTGCAGGTTGTGCGTTCGATCGCCCCGAACATCAAGAAGCACGTCACGGTGGTGACGAAGTCCACCGTGCCTGTGGGGACGGGGGACCTGATTGAGAGGACTTTCACTTCGCTGGGCGTCGATCCGGCGCTGGTTGACGTTGTGAGCAACCCCGAGTTCTTGCGGGAGGGATCGGCGGTTTACGACACGCTGAACCCGGACCGGATCGTGATCGGGATCAAACGCCGGGGCGCGGAGACGAAGCTTCTGGAGCTGTACGGCACCTACGGTTGCCAGATTTTGGTGACGAAGCGACGCAGTTCTGAGATGATCAAGTACGCGAGCAACTCGTTTTTGGCGCTCAAGATCAGCTATATCAACGCGGTCAGCCGGATTTGCGAGCTGAGCGGGGCGGACGTGAGCGAGGTCAGCCGGGGGATGGGGCTGGACAAGCGGATCGGCACGGACTTTTTGAACGCCGGGCTCGGTTGGGGCGGGTCGTGCTTCCCCAAGGACGTGCAGGGCTTGATGAAGACGGCCGAGACGGTGGGGTACGACTTTGACATCCTGCAGGCGGCGGACAAGGTCAACAACGACCAGACTAAGCATTTTCTGCGACGGCTACACCGGAAGCTGGGCGACCTTGAGAACAAGACTGTCACGCTGCTGGGGCTTGCGTTCAAGCCGAACACGGACGATATCCGCGACGCCAAGTCGCTGGAGATCATTGGTTACCTGAAGGAGCACGGGGCGAAGATCAAGGCTTACGACCCTGTGGCCACGGACAACATGCGGGCTGTCCACCCGGACCTGGACTACGCAACGAAGCCGATGGACGCGGTGGTGAACGCCGA
Source organism: uncultured Chthonomonas sp. (assembly GCA_964524565.1). Lineage (GTDB taxonomy): Bacteria > Armatimonadota > Fimbriimonadia > Fimbriimonadales > Fimbriimonadaceae > UphvI-Ar2. The sequence goes on from CAZGER010000287.1 coordinate 2,949, forward strand.
TGCGGTGATCCTAGTGACGGAGTGGGCTGAGTTCAAGTTCATGGACCTGAGGCGCATGGCCGAGCTTTGCCACCAGCCGGTACTTTTTGATGGACGTCGGGCGATCCGGCGCGAGGACGCTGTGGCGGCGGGCTTCGAGTACTTTACGATC
>CAZGER010000288.1:0-3082 GCA_964524565.1 uncultured Chthonomonas sp.
CGCGCGGATGCGTTAGGAACCAGTGACCATCCAGCGGTCCGGGTTGACTCGGCGCGTGGTGGAACGGGACAAGAGCGCGTGGTTCGCCGGCCCCAAGGCCGAGAACGCCGAATGGTTTTCCGAGATGCTGTCCCAGGTGGTTTGGGACTACTACTTTTGGCGCAGGAACTACTTTCCTGAGGACGCGGCGCTCATCGGCTCGGCGGAGCGGCGGTCGCAAGACCAGTTCCGCGACGGTTTCGCCGACGCGCTCAACGAGCTCAAGGCCAAGCTGAAGGGGGACTGTCCGTTTTACAGCCCTCGTTACGCGGGGCACATGGTCGCCGAGCAGACCCTGCCGAGTGTCGCGGGTTATTTTGCCGCGATGCTCTACAACCCGAACAACGTTTCTTCGGAGGCTGCGCCTGTCACCGCCAAGCTGGAGCTTGAGGCGGCGGGGATGATCTCGCAGATGGTCGGGCACGGCCAGACCGGGTGGTCGCACCTTTGCAGCGGCGGCACGATGGCGAACTTTGAGGCGCTGTGGGTCGCGCGGACGGTGGCAGTCCTCCCGCTGATCGTCGCCGAGGTCAGGCAGAAGCTCGGGCTTCCTGCGGTGTCGCTGGGGCCGGAGTCTGGCCCGATGGAACGTTTGACGGCGTTTGCGGACCTGTTCGAGTGCGGGAAGGGCTACACCGAAGTGCTGGGCGCTGTCACAGGGTCGTCGGCTTACGTTGCAGGCAGGGGGATCGCAAAGCTGGCGGTCTCGCACGGGTTCGACCCTGTCGTGCTTGTCCCTGAGACGCACCACTACTCGTTCGACAAGGCCCTCGACCTGTTGGGCATGGGGCAGGACTGTCTGGTGCGTGTCAAGGCCGACCGCGACTTTAGGATGTGCATGACGGACCTGGAGTCTGTCCTTGACCAAATGGATGAAAGCGGCAAGACGGTCGTGGCGGTCGTCGCTGTGATGGGGACGACGGAGGAGGGAGCGATCGACCCGGCAGACAAGATCCTTGCCCTTCGTTCCAGGCGGGAGAAGGAGGGCAGGCAGTCGTTTTGGATCCATGCGGACGCTGCTTACGGGGGGTACCTGCGGTCTATGATCCTGCCTGAGAGGATGGGTCTTGGCGAGCCATCGACCGAGTCGGTGGTCGGGGACACGCGTCGGCAGGTAGCGCTCGACCTTCCGGTTGGGATGGCTTGCGACGCGCTGCAGAGCATGGGCGAGTGCGACTCAGTGACGATCGACCCCCACAAGCTGGGTTACATCCCCTATCCGGCGGGGGCGGTCAGTTTTCTTTCGCCGCTGGTCAAACCGCTGGTGGTGCAGCACGCCCCGTACCTGGGGGACTCGGTCAGCGAGAGCTTCTCGTCCCTTGTCGGGTCGCCGCACGTCGGTTTGTTCTCGCTGGAAGGGAGCAAGCCTGGGGCAGCGGCGGCGAGTGTGTGGCTGAGCCACAAGGTGATCCCTTTGGACACGTCGGCCCACGGTGCGCTGGTGCAGGAGACTGTCCGGAACGCGAGCGAGCTCCACACTTTGCTCGAATCGTGGCCGGCGACGAGCGTCCGGGCGGTGCCGCTTTGCCAGCCGGGTTCGAACATCGTGTGCTACGCCCTGCGACCGACGGGTTCGGCGAGCCTGGCTGAGATCAACCGCCTGAACACGATGCTCCACGGCGAGTTCAGCATCAGTTCCAGCGACGGACGCAGTGTTTACAACCAGTCGTTTTTTGTCAGCAAGACCGAACTGCGGCCATCGCAGTACCGCCAGGAAACGGTCGAGGACTTCTTGGAACGACTCGGTGTCTCCCTCGACGAGTACGCGGAGGAAGGGGTCTTTCTCCTTCGGAGCGTACTGATGAACCCTTGGTACGGTCTGGCCAAGGAGAAGGGGCAGTTCTATCTGAGCGACCTTGTCCGGAGTCTGTTCACCCGGGCCGAAGAACTTTTGCCGACCCTCTGACATGGCAGAATGGGCGGTGGTGGGAGCACGTCGTGGCAGAGATCCGTAGCCTAGAACGAAAGGCGGCGGCAGAGCGCGCCAGAAAGTCCACCCTGCTTGCGATCACTCTCAACGGCTCGTTGGCGCTCATCAAGGCGGTCGCGGGGATCTTGGGGAACTCCTACGCGTTGGTGGCGGACTCGATCGAGTCGCTTTCGGACGTTGTTGGTTCGATCGTCGTTTGGATCGGGCTGAGGGTGGCGGTCTCACGCCCCACTGAGCGGTTTCCTTACGGCAAGGGTCGGGCCGAGACCGTGGCTGCGCTGGTCGTGGCGCTGGCGCTGTTCGGCGCGGCGGCGGCGATCGCTGTGAACGCGGTCCACCAGATCAGGACGCCGCAGGACGCGCCTGCCCCGTTCACGCTGGTGGTCCTTGTTGTGGTCATCGTCGTGAAGGAGTGGCTGTTCCGGACGGTCTTCAAGGTCGGGCAGGAGGTTTCGAGCAGCGCGGTGAAGACCGACGCTTGGCACCACAGGAGCGACGCCCTGACCTCTGCGGCGGCGTTTGTGGGGATATCTGTCGCGCTTTTGTTCGGCAAGGGTTTTGAGAGCGCAGACGACTGGGCGGCGCTGGTGGCATCGGCTGTGATCTGCGTGAACGCTTCGCTTCTGGTCGGGCCAGCCTTGAGCGAGCTGACGGACGCAGCCCCGGACAAGCAGGTGACCGCCGCGTTGCGCAAGATCGCCTTGGAGGTCCCGGGAGTGCTGACGACCCACCGGTGCTGGGTGCGCAAGCACGGGTTCGACCATTTTGTCGAGCTCGACATTGTGGTCGACGGGGACCTTTCTGTCCGCGAGGGGCACGACCTGGCCCACCAGGTCCACGAGCTGATCAAGGACCGGATGCCTGGGATCGCCAGGGTGATGGTCCACGTCGAGCCGGAGGACGAGTACGGCCGGCGCAAACTGGACTGGGAAACGTAAACCTGGGCCTGGGTCAATCTGCCCAGGACTGACCGTCGTCATACTTGCCCCCTGTCCTTACGGACAGAATTGGACTGAGGAGAACACTATGGAACCACGCAAACCACAAAACCTGGGGGCGGTCAAGTGGGCGGTCCCGACCTTGGTAGCGGCCATCGGCATTGTCGCCGGAACG
>CAZGER010000289.1:0-1702 GCA_964524565.1 uncultured Chthonomonas sp.
CCTACACAATGGTCTGGGACGTCGACCTCCCGCCCGGCCGCCTCAAAGACTTCGGGTTCAAGTCGCGCGGATGGACGGTCGTCTCGGCCCAAAACCAACACCTCGACGTCTTCGGCGTCCACTACACGCCAGAAATCTGGCGGATGGGCACCCTCCTCAACCGGCCAGAGCTCCAAAAACTGGCCAGCGTCATGTTCCGCTCATGCGGACAGCTCATCGACCCCTTCGGGAGCCAAGGAGAACAGATCCAGCAGACCAACTTCGCCCAAGCCGGAGAAATGGACGACGTCTCCAAAATGCGCGGCGGGTACAGCGAAGGCTGGACGGTCTTCTGGATAACCGCCCACTTCCTCCACGCCGCCGCCCGCTTCCACCAAATGGGCGTCACCCCCTAAAGCCAGAAAGCCCCGGACAAAACTGCCCGGGGCTGCCCGCACCGTGTCCCTAGTTGCAGTGGATCTGCACGTTGCCGTGGTTCAGCGTCCGGCTGTAGCTGGCCAGCAAAGCGCCCGAAACTGGGTCGAACACGTTGAACTCGACCAGGTCGTTGATGCCAGGCTCGCCAGAGTCCGTCACGTGGACAAAGAACCGATAGTTGCCAGAACCGTTCCACTTGCACCAGCCGCTAAAGAACCCTTCGTGGCAGTCCGGCGCGTACACCCAGTCGAGCGAAGTGCTCTTGAAGTTGATCGAACCGCCGTGGTCCTGGAACTCCCAGTTGCCCTTCACTGTCCCGTTGCCCAAAACCTGGGCGACAAACCCCATCGTGTCCTTGCCCGCCCCCATGTTGATCCAACCGCCACCGGTGATCTTCCCGGCCGCGTCAGGACGGACAGCGCTCACAAAGGCGACCGTCTCCGTCGACTGCTCGATCCCGTCAAGGAACGTCGTCGCCGTCACCGTGTACGTCTGGTCGACAGGCGGGTACCAATTCGCCGAAAATGCCCCAAAAACGTCAGGAGAGGCCGTCAGCGTGGCGACATGCTCGTCGCCCGCCGTCGTGATCTCGATCTCGACAGAGTCAGCGCCGTTCGATGCCGTTCCGCTGAAAGTGACGACGTCGGTCGAGTAAACCGTGGCCGTGATAGGCTCGCCCGACCCGCCACCACCGATAACGCCGATTCCGATCGCCGCCTGGCTCGCAGACGCGACGATGGCAAAGAGAAGGACAGATAGTGCCTTTGTCATTGCAACGTTTTTTCCACCACCCCAGACCCTCTCACCAAGGCAATAGTGCCGGGACTTCGGGCATCACCCTACAAACCCCGACGAAACAGGCACCAGACCAAAGGGCCCGGGCCAAACGGCCAAAACAAGCTCCCTGCCCCAGATATCCTCCACGTGGATCCATGGTTCCAGTCACCGCCGAAGAAGCCGTCCGGTCGATCACTTCCGGCCAGCGGGTCTACATCCACGGTATCGCCGCCGCCCCGCAAATCCTCATCGACGCAATGACCGAACGGGCTGAAGAGCTCCGCAACGCACACCGAAGGAGCCGCGCCCTACACAAACCCTGACCTGGCAGATAGCTTCCACGTCAACGCCCTGTTCATTGCGGGAAACACCAGGGAAGCCGTCCAGCAGGGCCGCGCCGACTACGTGCCGATCCTCCTCAGCGAGGTGCCCGCCCTCTTCAAAAGCGGCATCATGCCCATCGACGTCGCGCTCATCCAGGTGAGCCCGCCCGACAAGCACGGGTTCT
>CAZGER010000289.1:1712-3068 GCA_964524565.1 uncultured Chthonomonas sp.
GAGGCAACCAGGGCCGCCGCCCTCTGCGCCAAGCACGTCATCGCCCAGGTCAACCCCCGCATGCCCCGTACCCACGGCGACGGCCTCATCCACGTCAAAGACATCCACGCGATCGTCGAACACGAGTCACCAATCGCAGAAATCCCCTCAAGCCCTCCCACCGACGTCGAGACCAGCATCGGAAGGTACGTGGCAGATCTGATCGAAGACGGCTCGACCCTTCAAATGGGCATCGGAGCGATCCCGAACGCGGTCCTGGCAAGCCTCGCTTCGCACCGCGATCTGGGCGTCCATAGCGAAATGTTCTCCGACACCCTCATCGAACTGGTCGAAAAAGGCGTCGTCAACGGCAAGTACAAACGGGTCCACCCCGGCAAGATCGTCTCAGGCTTCGTCCTCGGCACGCGCAAGGTCTACGACTTCGTCGATGACAACCCACAGGTCGCGATGCTCGATATCGCCTACGTCAACGACACGTCCGTCATACGAAGGAACCCAAAGGTCGTCGCGATCAACAGCGCGATCGAGGTAGATCTCACCGGCCAGGTCTGCGCCGATTCCATCGGCTACCTTCCGTACAGCGGCGTCGGCGGGCAGGTCGACTTCATCCGTGGCGCAGGACTCAGCGAAGGCGGAAAACCGGTGATCGCCCTCCCCAGCACCACGTCCAAGGGTGTCTCGCGCATCGTCCCCCTCCTTAAACCAGGCGCAGGCGTTGTCACCATGCGCGCACACGTCCATTACGTGGTCACAGAATACGGCTCGGCGTTCCTCTATGGCAAAAACCTCAGACAACGGGCCAAGGCACTCATCGCCATTGCCCACCCAAACCACCGCGAGGCCCTCACCGCCGCTGCGACAGAACGTTACGGTTCCCTGGTGGGTTAGGTCTTGAAGTAACGACGAACCGACATCACCCGCCTCTCAGCCCCCGCACGACCAGCCGCATCTCGGTTCACACAAGATCCAACGAAGGACGGGGCAACCCCCTCAAAAGGCCGACATCGCCCCCACCGGCACCCAACTCAACGTCCCAACAACGCTTCAGCGCTTCCCTAACTATGCCGCTTGCAACCCCAACCCCCAGCGCGCCGCCGCGCGGGGGAGGGACGAGCAAAGCGAAGTCCCGTGGGTGGGTTGGAGGCGCGGCGGCGCGATCCCCCAAATCCTCGCAAAAACGTAACAAGGACCTATCCGGTGCCGACCGCCAAACCGCGATACACCCTCAAAACCACCCCTCACCCCCCAAAAACCCAGGAAAATCTGCACGAAAGCCGACGAAACACGACCAAACACCCCCCAAATCTCAAGAACCCACCAAACCCACCAGGTCCCAACGCAGACAAAAAAAATCGA
>CAZGER010000290.1:0-3052 GCA_964524565.1 uncultured Chthonomonas sp.
TTCGCCCTCGCCGTCGCAGCCCTCGCAGAAAAGGATTACGACACCTGGATCCCCATCGTCAGACCCTGGGCGATCGTCGCCACCACCCTCACCGGACTCGGACTCTGCATGGGAGGCTTCTGGGCCTACGAAACCCTCGGATGGGGCGGCTACTGGATGTGGGACCCGGTTGAAAACGTCAGCTTTGTGCCGTGGCTCTTCTCCATCGCACTCATCCACGGCGTCATCGTCCAAGCGGCCAAACACCGCTGGAAAATGACCAACCTCCTCCTCGCAGGGCTCCCGTTCCTCCTCTTCGTCTACGGCACGTTCCTCACCCGCTCCGGCTTCCTCAGCGACACAAGCGTCCACAGCTTTGCCGAAATGGACAGCTCCGCCCTCAAGATCCTCATCGGGGTCATGGCAGGGACCGTTATCGGCTTCGGCGCCCTCTGGGGCGTCCGTACCTTCCAGTCCCGCACCAAGTCCGAAGAGCCGAACGAAAAAGGCATCAACCGCGAGGCCCTCTACTTCTACGGGATCTGGGCCCTCGTCCTCACCGGACTCGCCACACTGGTCGGAATGAGCGTCCCACTAGTGATGGCGCTCCGCGGACAACAGCCCGCTGTCGTCCCAGAAAGCCTCTACCACCAGGTGATGCCCTACGTCTTCGTCCCGCTCATGGTCCTCATGGCCGTCACCCCCTTCGTCTCCTGGAAGCGCAGCAGCGCCAGGGAGTTCTGGGGCAAGGTCTACGGGGTCGGTTGCATCGCCATCGGGATCACCGGACTGGCGCTCTTCGCCACCGTCGTTACCGGGGCGCAAAAAAGCATCAACCTCGCCCCGCAAGTCACCATGTTCGGCAAGTTCCAGACAAACGGTCTGGCATGGCTCTTGTTCCTCACCGCGCTCTGTAGCTTCACCGTCGTCGCAAACGTCTGGCGCGCCGCCGAGCTGTTCAAACGGAGCAAGCTGGGCACCGCCGGCTTCCTCTCCCATATCGGGGTCGCCCTCCTCATGTCCGGCCTCGTCCTCTCGCGCGGCTTCGAGGCCAGGGAGTCCACGATGGGAATGGCGGACCACCCCGCCGCCGCCCTCGGCATGAGTTTCGACGTCAAAGGCATCACCCTCAACGACCGCGACAGGGACAACCAGCTCCTCATCGACGTCTCGGACCAGCAGGGCAAAAAGCTGTTCACCGCCAAACCGGGCCTCTACGTCACAACAATGGGCGACGGGCAAGACTCCACGATGGTCTGGCCCCATATCCAGCGCGGACTCCTCATGGACACCTACATCGCGCTCGGACAACCCCAGACCTCGGCCAGCCAAGAGGTCACCCTCCTGCCCGGCAAGACAGTCATGTTCGGAGAAATGTCCCTCACCTACGAAGAGATGGTCGTGGACGGACAGTTCGGCCAGGGCGGAACCAAGTTCGGAGCCAAGATCAAGGTCGGCAACGGGGACGCCACCAAGGTCATCGTCCCCAAAATGGCCATCGGCCCCGGCGGAGAGGTCGAGTCACACCCGGCCCTCCTCGACACAAACCTCAACCTCAACCTGCTCGGCATCAACGCAAGCGACAAGTCCGCGACCCTCAGGGTCGACCTCACAACACCCATGTACCCCATCGAGGTCTTCCACAAGCCCCTCACAAACCTGGTCTACCTGGGGACCCTCATCATGACCGTCGCAGGCATCATGGCGGCCTGGTACCGCAAGCCGCCCAACCAGCGCAGGTCGAAACAAAACCTCGTCGAAGAGATTTCTAGCATGGGAGAACCAATCCCACAAAAACCATTGACACACGGAAAAAAATCATGAAAAGAACCCTGACCATCCTTGCATTCTGTGGAATGTTCGCCTTTGCGACCGCCACGGTCGCAGTCCAGTCCTCGTTCTGGAAAAAGTACGACATCAAACCGACCAGCAAACTCGCCAAGGCTAAATGCCTCGTCTGTCACACCAAGGCCACCGGCGGCCCACTCAACAAGTTCGGGCTCGACCTCAAAGCCGCAAAAGTCGGCGGAAAAGTCACCGACGCCAGCTTTGACAAGATCGCCACGAAAGACTCCGACGGCGACGGCAAAAAGAACATCGACGAGATCAAGGCCGACTCCAACCCAGGCGCACAGTGACTCGTGCCAGGAGCTTCGGGCAACAGCCCGAAGCTCCCCGGGTTTCGACCAAGACAGGAAGTCCCGACCAATGAAAAAGCTTGCTCTAATCTCAATCCTCGCCGCCGCATCATCCCAGGCCTGGGCGACGGGCGACTATCTCGAGGCCTTTCTCAAGCACTACACCGTCGCTGAAGGCTCGGCGGTCGGCACGGCCAGCTGCGCCGTCTGCCACGTCTCAGACTCCGACTACGGATTCAACCCCTACGGCGAGGGCATCGTCGCACAAAAGGAAAAACTCGGCGCATCGACCGTCGATGCCGCTGTCCTCGCCGCACTCGAACAAGAGGACTCCGACAAGGACGGTACCAAGGACGGCGACGAGATCAAGGCCGGCACCCTGCCCGGAGACCCCACCAGCGGAGCAGCCCCCGGCGTGACAGTCGAGCCGCCCAAACCGAAAGGGCCAGAACCCTTCCCGCCCAAAAACGGCTTCCACCCCGCGATCGTCCACTTCCCGATCGCCCTCTTCATCGGAGGGCTCGTCCTGGACTTTCTCGGCCTCCTTAAGTCCGACCAGACCCTCCTGCGGGCAGGTTGGTACAACCTCATCATGGGCGCCGTCACCGCCTTTGGCGGGATCATGTCCGGCGCGCTGGCCATGTTCCTCATGAAGATGCCCATGACAGGCATCCTCTTCCAGCACTTCATCACCGCCCTCAGCTCGACCGCCATCATGTGGATCATGGTCTTCATGAGGATCCACCGGCACGAAAAAATGAACCTCGCCGCAAGGGTGGTCTACTACATCCTCGCCGCCGCCGCGCTGCTCATCATCTCGTGGGCAGGGCACCTCGGCGGAGAGATGGTCTACGGCGGATAACCCCCGGCCTGGACAAAACCGCCCCTGGCCGAACCCGGCCAGGGGCCTTTCTTTGCCCTCAGACCAAAAAGTC
>CAZGER010000291.1:0-3039 GCA_964524565.1 uncultured Chthonomonas sp.
TCTGCGCTCGCTCAAGATTGGCAAGGCAGCTACGCCGAGGCAGTCAGCCTTGCAAAAGAAAGCAAATGGCTGGAGGCAAGGGCCGCTTTCCAAGCGTCGGCTGAAGCCCGGCCCAGCGACCAAGCGGCGCCGACCCGGCTCCCAGGGCCGATCACAGAACCCAAGTTCTGGAACAACAAGGCTCCATACTCCGCCAAGTTCGGTGCGGCCTACAGCGCGTACCGGTTGAGCATGGAATCCAGCAACGCCGACGAAAAGGGCCAGTTCGCGGTGGCTGCCAGGGATGAGTTCAAGGCGCTGCTCGATGCTGGCCAGTGTTCGCCGACAACGGTGCACCTCTATCTCCTCGCGGCTGGCATCACTGGTTCGACCGTCGAAAAGCCGACCGCCAACGAATGGAAAGTCGACCTCTCGTTCGTCCAGGCCAAAGACCTTCCGAGGGAGGTCGTCACCAGCGCCCAGTCAGGAAGCTCGACGGTCAAAGTCGGTGACGGCACCGGCCAAGGGGCTGTTGTCACGTCTGGTGTCAACGGACAGATCGTCCAGATCAAGGCCTCGTCCGACAACAACATCGAAGAGATCCTTCACTCCACACCGCTGGAAGTCAAGGAGGACAAGTACGCCATCGTTGTGGGCAACGACGCCGCCAAGTTCCCCACCGGTGGGCCGTCCAGTTCCACGACCGACGCTGAGGCCATCCGCGACGGCCTGGTGAACTTCGCCGGCTACAAAGCCGACCACGTGAAGATGCTCGTCAATGTGACGGCCAAGGACTTTCACGAAGCGGCCAAGGCCCTTGCGGCAGAAATCCCCGACGATGCGACCGTGCTGATCTACTTCTCCGGTGCTGCCACGCACCTGGCCGGACGCGACTACTTTGCCGGAGCGGACGCCCAACTGGGCACCGACACGACCAAGATGGTCGAGAAGCTTGCCATCGTCCAGCCGTTCTTGAACCGAGGAGCCAGGCTCTTCCTTTTCAGCCAGGTCAACCGAACGATCGTGGCCGGAAACTACTTTGGGCAGGAGAGGATCCTGGCCGGACAGTTCTCCGAGTCCCATTCGACCATCCCTGGCGGACTTGTCTACAACGTTGTTGAAGGCGGCAAACCGATTGGGCTGTACACCAGCTCGTTCGTCAAGGTCCTCAAGCAGTTCTACACGAACGAGGTTCCCGTGACCGAGTTCTGCTGGCACGTTTACTACATGATGCGCAGGGGGTCGGACTTCCGAGGGGCTGGCGGCTCCACGCAGACCCCGACTCTGCCGGTCATCATCAATATGTCCGACGCCAGCGCGTTCTAACCGGAGTTTCTGGGAGGGCCAGCTCCCTCCCTTGGTACAACATGGATGATCGGCACGCAGGCAGTCGGCACTCTGTGCAGATAGAGCCGCACACCGCTGAGGTCTTCAGCATCATGAGTGCGGAGTTCGCGGACGCCTACATCAACGAGTTCCTTCTCCGGCACCTTTCCAGGCTCCTTGGCGCAAGCGAGGTCTCCTTGGAAGCGGTGGGCAAGGCATGGCAGGATCCTTTCGCCACTACGCGTTCGCTAGGAGGGGCAAGGAACGCGACGACCTTTCTCACGCCGCAGTCATGGCCCTGAACGCGACGGTCAAGGAGCGCACGATGGATGCGCTCTTGCAGGAAAAGGACGGCACCAGCCTCTGGGACGCGTTTTACGGCCACCTCGAAAGGCTGGGGAAGAAGTCCAACGAGGAGCAGAACCGGGGCGTCTTGCAAGGGATGCTCGAACTTGCCCAGGAAATCTACCGAGAGGACGGCATCGGGTCGATACCCGGCTGGGTGGCCAGGAGGATCGAGGAAACGGGACGCCTGGAGCCCGAGTTTGAACGGATCGTCGACATCCGTGGGGTCGGGCCAAAGTGTACTTCGACGTACCTGCGGGATGTCGTTCTGGCGTGCGGGATCGAGGACTTGGTGGAAGCGAGCGACATCATCTACATCCAGCCTGTGGACCGGTGGTTGAGGATCGCGGCCGAACATCTGGTTCCGGAAGAAGGAATGGAGACTGCGGCGGACTGGATCGTCGCGGGCAAGATCGGCAAGTACGCAAGGCGGGCTGGTGCGAGCCCCTTGCGGTTCGGCATGGGTGTCACCTACTTTGGCCAGAGGGTCGCGCGGGATCCGCGGCGCTTTGGGCCGGACCTTAAGGCTGTCGCCAGCGGCAGGCTCACTGCGAAAGACGCTTCCAGGCTGTTCTAAGGCCGTCCAAGGTCAACCTGGGCTCGTGCCTGTGCAAGGACGGGCAATGGTCGTGGAAGACCGATGCCAGGCCACCGGTCGAAAAGACTGTCGGCGTTCCGCCAAGCTCCTGTGAGACCGCCTCGACAAGGCCGTCAATCGCGCTGGCGTAACCGATCATGACTCCAGCCTGGATCGAGTGCGATGTCGACTTCCCTATCGGGCTCTGGGGGTATTCGAGGCTGACGGCCGGGAGTTTGGCTGTTTTGCCGACCAGGGCGGCCAGGCTCAGCTGGATGCCGGTCATGATCGTCCCGCCGATGTAGGTCACGTCGGCGTCGATGCAATCGAGCGTTGTCGCTGTGCCAAAGTCGACGACCACTATGGGCGGGTCGGCCAGTTCAAGTGCGCCGAGCGCGTTCGCGATCCTGTCGGCACCGACAGAGGTCGGTGGATTGTAGGTGACTTTCAGCCCGACAGACTCACCCGTTTTGAGCTCGACGCAGGAGACGCCAAGGAGTTTTTCGCACAAGGCAGCCCATGCGAAGGTCGTTTGCGGTACGACGCTGGCGAGGATCGCGCCGTCGGCCCGGAGCGGGATCTGGGCCAGCGTTGCCAAAGAGCTGAGAATTGCGCCGAGTTCGTCCTCGGTCCGGTCGACGTCGGTGTGGAGCCGCCACTCTGCCAGCCAGGACCCGCCGTCGGTCCCCAGCGAGGTCCTCTCGCTCCTCGACTGCGTGGGCGTCTTCCGCCACGAGTCCGCCGCCTGGGCCCGGACCCTCGGCCGCTCCTGCGCGGCCTTCTCGCGCCTGCCCGTCTCAGCCACCGCGACG
>CAZGER010000292.1:0-3018 GCA_964524565.1 uncultured Chthonomonas sp.
TGGGGCGAGGCCCTTGGATTCGAGTTCAGCGAGGACGAAGTAGTCGAGGGGTTGGCGGGGCCACTTGGTTTTTGCGACCTTGGGGAGGGGGAGGTTTTTGGGTGGGACGAAGGACCAGTGTGTCTCGTACTTCGCGCCTTGCTCGATCCACTTGCGCAGAACCTCAATCTGTCGTTTTGTGAGGGGTTGGAGGCCGGAGTTCGGTGGCGGCATCTTGGCGGCGGGTTCAGGCTCTTGGACCCTGGCGAGGATCCTGGATTCGGCAGGCTTTCCTGGGACGACGGGGTGGGCGCCGAACGCCTCTTTGGTGGCCTCTTCAAAGGAATCGAGCCTCATACCGCCGGTTTTGGCGGTGGCGTCGCGGTCTGGACCGTGGCACTTCCAGCAGTACTCGCTGAGGATGGGTCGGACGTCGCGGTTGAAGTCGATCCGGGCGGGCACGGGCGGTTCGTTTTGCGGGACCGCTGGTACGGGCGCCGGTGCCGGTGTGGTGGCGGCCCAGGCGGTACCGACGAGGGCGGCGACGAGCAACGAGTTTGAAAGTGCAGAACGAGCCATCTTCCCCGAAGCAAGTTTAGTCAAAAACGGCTTGGGATCGCGAGTTTTTGAGGGTTATCTCTGTTCCATTCCCCAGTGCCGGGTTCGTTGGCACCTCATTTTGATGCCGACGTTGGCTGCCGGGGCGCCTGAGACGGGGGCTGCTTCTGACACTGAGACCTCGATCATCGAGAGGCCGGGGAAGTGTTGGAGGGCGGCGTTGCAGAAATCGGACGCCATGCCTTCGAGGGTGACGTAGGAGTTTTTGGCGTTGAGATCGAGGAGGAGGGCGGCCAGCTGGGTGTAGTCGATGGTGGCGGCGAGGGAGTCCGGTGCGTCTTCTGGGCGGTCGATGGCGGCGACGATGTCGGCGACAAGGGGGTCGTGGCCGTCTGCGGCCGATCCGTGGGGGCCTATGAAGGCGAGTCCGTTGACGTGGATTTCGACCTGTCGGCTTGCCATTGGGTCAGTCTACTTCGAGGAGGAACTGCCCGCCGGAGACTGTGGCGAGCTCGCCGACCGGGTGCCTTGCTTCGAAGGCGTCTTTGGTGACTCCTTGGGGGACGGCGATCGGGTAGTCGCCGGTGAAGCACGCGTGGCAGTGTTTGTGGGGGGCGGGGCCGACGGCGTTTTGGGCGCCTTCGACGCTGAGGTAGCCCAGGGAGGTCGCTTTGAGGTGGTCGCGGATCTGTTCGACGGTCTGTTGGGCGGCGATGAGTTCGCTCCGGTTGGCCATGTCGATGCCGTAGAAGCAGGGGTACTTGATGGGTGGTGCGGTGATGCGGACGTGGACCTCGGTGGCTCCGCCCTCGAACATCATTTTGACGATCTGGTTGGTGGTGGTTCCGCGGACGATGGAGTCGTCGACGAGGACGATGCGTTTTCCTCGGATGTTCTCGGTGATGGGGGAGAGCTTCATGCGGACGCCGAGTTCCCTCATGCGTTGGTCGGGCTGGATGAAGGTGCGGTGGATGTAGCGCGACTTCATCATGCCTTCGCCGAAGGGGATCCCTGACTGCCTTGAGAATCCGATAGCGGCGGGGATGCCGCTATCGGGGACGGGGACGACAAGGTCGGCCTCGACGGGGTGTTCGATGGCGAGGTTGCGGCCCATGTTCTCCCGTGCGATGTAGAGGGAGGTGCCGTGCATGTGGCTGTCGGGGCGGGCGAAGTAGATGAACTCGAAGAGGCACATGCGCTCTGGCTTGGGGTCTTGTGCCGGGTGGCTGTGGAGGCCGGTCTCGTCGATGTAGACTGTCTCACCTGGTTCGACATCGCGCAGGAAGGTCGCGCCGATGGGTTCGAACGCGCAGCTTTCGCTGGCGACGATGTAGCCTTCGCCGAGCTTGCCGATGCTCAGTGGGCGGACACCGGAGGGATCCCTGAACGCGATGAGGTACCTGGGGGTGAGGACGGTGACGCTGTATGCGCCTTGGAGGGCCTGCATCGTCCTTTGGACCGCCTCTTTGGGGCCGTGGTGGAGGTTGGACAGGAGGATCCGTGCGATGGCCTCGCTATCGGCGGTGGTGTCCATGTGCTCTCCGCCGGCCTCGATCTGGCTTCTGAGCTCGGCGGAGTTGACGAGGTTGCCGTTGTGGGCGACGGCTATCTCGCCGACGGTGGAGGTGCAGAAGACCGGTTGGGCGTTGCGTTGGATGCTTGCGCCGGTGGTGCTGTAGCGCGTGTGGCCGATGGCGATGGAGCCTGGGAGGGAGGCGAGGATGTCTTCGGTGAAGACTTTGGAGACGAGGCCCATCTCTTTGTGCATTCGGACGACGCTTCCATCGGCGACGGCGATGCCGGCCGATTCTTGCCCCCTGTGCTGGAGCGCGAAGAGGGCGAAAAACGCGAGTCTGGCGGCCTGTTCACCGGGAAGGAAGATGCCGACGACCCCGCATTCTTCTTTGATCCGGTCGTTGTGCCAACACCCTGCCTTGACCATTGAAGTCCGCAGTATATCTTTCGGTCTTGCTTGGGTTAGAGTCCCTGCTGCGCGGTGGCGATGGCGCCGAGGGCCGATTTTGCCTTGTTGACGCACTCTTGGTACTCGTTTGCGGGGACGGAGTCGAAGACGACGCCTGCGCCAGCCTGGACGTAGGCGGTGTCGTTTTTGACAACGATGGAGCGGATGGCGATGGCGAGGTCGGCATCGCCGGTGGGGGAGAGCTGTCCGACGGCGCCTCCGTAGATCCCGCGCCTGGTTGTCTCGACCTCGTCTATGATCTCCATCGCCCGCACTTTGGGCGCGCCTGAGAGGGTCCCGGCGGGGAAGGTCGCGCGGACGAGGTCGACGGCGCTGTGGTGCGGGTCGAGGGTTCCGGTGACGTCGCTGACGATGTGCATGACGTGGGAGTAGCGTTCGACGACCATCATTTGTCCGACTTTGACGGTGCCTGGGGTGCAGACCCGGCCGAGGTCGTTCCGGCCGAGGTCGACGAGCATGATGTGTTCCGCGGTCTCTTTTTCGTCGGCGAGGAGTTC
>CAZGER010000293.1:0-3011 GCA_964524565.1 uncultured Chthonomonas sp.
TAGGCAGGAGGTGGATGTAGTGGGCGTACTTGTCGTAGTGGGTGTGGTAGGTGGAGACGACGGGTATCTCGTGCGACTCGGCCCATCTTAGGCCGACGAAGCCGCATGTGAAGGGTGTGTGGGTGTGGATGACGTCGAACCGGTGCTTTCTGAACTCGCGGAGCATCGGATAGAACGGCGGGAGGGCCAGGGGATACTCCTTGGCGAGGAGGGTGTGGGCGGCAAAGAACCGGTGGATATTGGGGTCTTGCTCACGGTATCCGGGAAAGTCGGACGTGAACAGGTGGACGGAGTGTCCCTTTGCCCGGAGCCCCTTGACGAGGGTGTCGATGCTGACGCTAACGCCGTTGAGGATCGGCAACGCGCTGTCGGAAAACAGCGCAATGTTCAGTTGCCGGTCGGTCAAGCGCTGGCTTACTCCTCCGGAAGCCGGCCGTGCTCTTCGACGAACTTGGCGATCCCGCTGAGTCGGAACCTG
This sequence comes from uncultured Chthonomonas sp., assembly GCA_964524565.1. Classification (GTDB taxonomy): domain Bacteria; phylum Armatimonadota; class Fimbriimonadia; order Fimbriimonadales; family Fimbriimonadaceae; genus UphvI-Ar2. Next base: position 479 of record CAZGER010000293.1, read on the forward strand.
CGTTGTCCGCCCTTGGTCCGGTGGTGGACGAGCCAACCCCGGTTGGTGTAGCGTCGGACCGTGGCGGGGCAGACGCCCAGGAGCCTGGATGCTTCTTCGAGGTTGATCTCAGGATCAAGGAGCCGCCTGATCAACTGCTCGCGGGTCTCTTTGAACTCGCCCTGGTAGTACTTGCTTGTGACGCCGTCGTTGAAGAACTTGCCGAGGAACTCGATGTGCCGGGGCATGGACTCAAGCACTTCGCGAAGTTCTGAATCCAGGACGGCCTCTGCCCTGACCCTGGACGCTTTGCGGGGACGGGGTGCGCTCAGCTTGGTTTTTCTGAACTTGGCTGGAGCCTTTGGGGCTGCCGACTTCGACCTTTTCTTGGTTGTGCCGTTCTTAGCGTGACTTGGGGAGTCGACAAAGGCGCTTTCAATATAGGCGAGGGGGTCGAATTCCTTTGTGGTCGGCATAGCAGTAATCGGTAATGATACACAAATCGGGCCAAACCGTCCCAGCACCTCACAGCAGGAGCATGGAATCACCGAACGATAGAAAGCGATAGCCTTCTTTCACCGCAGAATCGTAGGCGGTCTTGATGGTCTGCGTACCTGCCAAGGCTGAAATCATGAGCATCATGGTGGTCCTGGGCATGTGGAAGTTGGTGAACATCCCGTCGATGGCTTGGAACCTGTGTCCCGGCTGGATGAAGACGGTCGTGACCTTTTCTCCCGACCCGATTCGGCGGGGTGCGGTGGCGAAGGACTCGAGGGTGCGGACGGAGGTTGTCCCGACCCCGATGACCCTGCCTTTTGCGGAGTTGACGGCCTCGGCGGTCTCGGGGCTGACTCGGCACCGCTCGCCGTGCATCACGTGGTCGCCGGTGTCTTGGACAGACATCGGGCGGAAGGTGTCCAGGCTGACTTCGAGGGTGACTCTGGCGGTCTGGACGCCGGTCTGGCGGAGGCTTTCCAGCAGGTCCTGAGTGAAGTGGAGCCCGGCGGTCGGTGCGGCGGCGCTCCCAGGGGTGTCGGCGAAGACAGTCTGGTACCGCTCGCTGTCGCTCAGGCTGGTCGTGATGTAGGGCGGCAGGGGGACGAGGCCTACGCGGTCCAGGACTTGTTGCCAGTTCGACGGGGCGAGGAAGGAGACCATCCTGAATTCTTCTTGGACACTTTCGACCTGGGCGACGAGGCCCTCGGGAAACTCGACGACGGCCCCGTTCTGGAGGCGTCGGCCCGGTTTGGCGAGGCACTGGAACAGGTTCGGGCCGACCTGCCTGAGCAGGAGGAGCTCGGCTGCCGCACCGCTTGTTTTTCTGCCCAGGAGCCTTCTGGCGGTGACGCGAGTGTCGTTGTAGACGAGAAGGTCTCCGGGCATGAGGAGCGAGGTGATGTCGCGGAACGTTCGGTGGGCGATCTGACCCGATTGCAGGGACACGTGCATCAGGCGCGAGGCGGCGCGGTCTGGCAGGGGGGTCTGGGCGATGAGACCTGGCGGGAGGTCGTAGTCGAACTCGGACGTGTTCACAGGCGGGCCAGGACGCTCTCCAGGCTGGTGACGGCGGTCGGTGTCTCGGACGACAGGGACCTATCGAGGAGGAGGGCCCCGAGTCCTGCCCCGAGTGCGCCTTGGACGTCTGCGATTGGATCGTCCCCGGTCGATGTCCAGGCGGGAGACGGCGATATCGAAGAGCTTGGGGTCGGGTTTTTCGACCCCTTCTTCCAGGCTGGCGACGACGGTGCGGAAGTGGCCGGTCAGACCGAGGAGCCGGAGGACCCGGTGGAGGGAGACGTCCCAGTTGGAGACGACGATCATGGGGATCCCGGCGGATTTGAGCGCTTCGAGGGCTGGGAGGGTGTCTGGGTAGAGGGAGAAGACCCCGGTGTCTTGGCCGAAGACTTGGGCTTGGGCGATGTCGTAGAGTTCTTGGGCCCGGGCCACGTCTGCCCCGATTGCGGCGAGCCAGTCGTGGGACATATCGAGCCAGAAGCGGTCGCATACCTCTTGACTGCGCTGGAGGTTGAGGCGGACGAAGACGTGCCAGCGGTCGCGCAGGATGCTTTCGTAGGTTTTTTGGGCGGCTGCCCTGTCGCTGATGGGGAGGCCGGCGGCCTGTGCTGCTTCGACGGCGATCTGGGAAGGGTCCCAGCGGACGCGGACGAGGGTGCCAGCGGCGTCGAACGAGACCGCCCTATAGCGCACCGTGCGCTCCTGTTGAGTTTGCCGTCACGGGTGGATTTTAGCTTTCGCGGGACCAAACGCCCCCGGCGGGACGATTGTGCAACCGCTGGCAAAACGCCATACGTACTAGCTTCGTCAGTAATCTGTCATCTGGGACACGAACATGAAACGAACTGCCCTTATCACTTTCGCCCTTTTGGTTGCCGCAGTCGCTGTCGCTGGTCAGGCCGGCCCTTGGAAGCGCACGGTCACCAAAGACGCCAAGGCGACGCACAAGCTGGTCGACAACACAGACAACCAGGGAACGCCTATCTAGTTCCACTCCAAGCTCTTGGAGACCGACAAGGACGACAAGGAGGACGGGAGC
>CAZGER010000294.1:0-2984 GCA_964524565.1 uncultured Chthonomonas sp.
ACGATGACTTCTGAGGGGACGATCAGGGTGACCGTGCAGTGGATCGGGATCGGGCCGGCACCCGACAGCGTGCGTTTCGTCGTGGATGCGGGGGCAGCATCGATGAAGGCGTCCGGCTCCGCTGGCAGCTTGGGAGCCACGAACGCCTTTGGAGACGAAGAGGTTCTGGCTCAAGACGTGATGGGCCTATGCATCTCCAGCGGGAAGCACCTTCGGACAATCAAGCTCTCAGGCAACATCGGGACAATGGATCTGCACCAGTCTGCTGAAGCTGAGTCGACCGGGCCGAACGCCGCGGTGTGGGCTTCAGCCCGGACGCTCGTGGCGTTGTTCGACACGCGCAAGATCCTCTTGATCCCGACCGAGCAGGCGGCCGAAAACTTCCGGTCAGGCACCCGAACGAGCTATTCGGTGACATATCATTGGCCTAACCACACGCCCCAGCACCAACATCCGTTTGCTATGCATTTCTTCCCAGCGGAGCAGGTTCCAAACGAGATCGAGTACCGCTCCAGTGAGACAAACATCAGGTGGATTCACACTGCGGTTCCTAAGTACAAACGCACTTCTGAGGGCACGATTATCGCTGGCAGTAATTATCATGGCTTGCCTTTGTCGACGTTATCTCGGTTTCCACTATTCCAACAGTTTGGAAGACACGGACACGGTTCTTACTTGCCTTGGAACAACTATAACTACATCGGCGAGCTCCCAGTCACGGAGGTCGCAGTGCAGGGCCTGGTAGACAGTATCATTCCCGGCAATGACACGTACATGGAAGGCGAGTGGCTTTCGGAGGATCGCGCCGACGTGGATCGCTCGGACCACCCGGTCTCATTTGTAGTGACCTGGGCTGACGGTGTGAAGGGTAAGAGTGAGGTGAGGATCGTTCCGCACTTCCCGGCGGAGCTGACGGATCACGCATCTGAGGAGCACTACCAGTACTGCGACGAGTTTCCGACCGATCCCTTGCCGCCGGTGCCGAGTGATTTGCTCACACACGGGTGGGTGAAGCAAGGTGTAGAGAGCCACCAGTTCTTGTTTGAGCCAACCAACTGGTTCTCTGAGGCTGCTGCAGCCTGGCCGAATGGGACAGGGAGCTTTGGTGGCGATCTGATCAGCGTTGCGCTCATGGCCAAGCTCCCTTATGTGGCCGCAGGTGCTTCCGCGGTGGCGTCGGGGCTTGATTTCATCATGCCGGCTTTGGCGCCTTACACGGCGGAGAGGCACAGGGAGGCGGACCAGAGGGAGGACGGAACGCTGGACATTGTCATGGTCGACCCCAACCGCACGATCGATGACTATCTTCAGAACCCCAACCAGTTCTACTGGAAGATGTATGTGCGGCCGAGCAACCTGTTCACGATCTACACCGAGGACAGGTACTCTGCCGCTGCCGGGTTTCTTGGGAGTGTGATCAGGGAGCAGAACGGTTGGACGCGAAGAGACATGTCGCACCGGATCTTGCGGGTCAGCACTGTCCCGGTGGTGGAGTGAGGGCTGTATGACGGTCGTAGCGGTTGTCGCGGGGATGGCTTTGGGCCAGAGCCAGGCGAGGATCGTTCGCCCGGTTGGCACACGCCTGCGGTGGGAGACGTTCGCGGTCGGGCCGAAGGTCTCGGACCATTGGGCGGAACAGAGGAGGGCCGCCGAACGGGCGGTCGAAACTTTGCAAAGGTCCTCGCCTTCGGTCAGGGACCGGGCGTTGCTGGATGCCGCAGGCAGACCGAAGAGGGACACAATCCCGAACGAGCAAGGATATTTGATTGCCCACTATCTCGTGAGTTTCAAGGCCGACATTGTGAGGCTGTACCTGCCAGAACAACTCAAAAACAAATGCGTCATGAGCACTGGTACCAGGGATCCGGAGTTTTTGCGGATGATGTACCTTGCGAAGGTGACCGACTTTGGGCAGAGCATCGGTCTTGGCTTGTTGAAGGTGTTCCCGAACGACATCCAGGTGAAGGAAGTGTTCGTTAGGGACCATGTGGTGCTCAAGGCGAGGCTTGAGAACGTGAGGCTGGCGCAGAAGGTCTTGCGGGAGGACCTTGCCGGGGTTTGGACGAAGGAGAAGGTGGCCTACCATGAAGCGGTTTTGCAAGGAACCGTGCTGATCCACACAAGAAAGATGTCCGACCTTGAACTTGCTGTACAGCTGTGGAAGCGGTTCGGCGAGATCGATCCTTCTAGGAAAGACTTGGTCAAGACTGAGCTGATGTTCCTCGAACAAAAGAGAACAAACTACGTCCGATACCCTTAACGGCTGGTGATGGAGCTCAGTTAGAGTAACACGAACGGAATTGAAACCCAACTGCCTTTCGTCGGAGGACGAGTGTGCGGCCGGGCAACCTGTTCACGATCTACACCGAGGACAGGTACTCTCCCTCTGCCGGGTTTCTTGGGAGTGTGATCAGGGAGCAGAACGGTTGGACGCGAAGAGACATGTCGCACCGGATCTTGCGGGTCAGCACTGTCCCGGTGGTGGAGTGAGGGCTGTATGACGGTCGTAGCGGTTGTCGCGGGGATGGCTTTGGGCCAGAGCCAGGCGAGGATCGTTCGCCCGGTTGGCACACGCCTGCGGTGGGAGACGTTCGCGGTCGGGCCGAAGGTCTCGGACCATTGGGCGGAACAGAGGAGGGCCGCCGAACGGGCGGTCGAAACTTTGCAAAGGTCCTCGCCTTCGGTCAGGGACCGGGCGTTGCTGGATGCCGCAGGCAGACCGAAGAGGGACACAATCCCGAACGAGCAAGGATATTTGATTGCCCACTATCTCGTGAGTTTCAAGGCCGACATTGTGAGGCTGTACCTGCCAGAACAACTCAAAAACAAATGCGTCATGAGCACTGGTACCAGGGATCCGGAGTTTTTGCGGATGATGTACCTTGCGAAGGTGACCGACTTTGGGCAGAGCATCGGTCTTGGCTTGTTGAAGGTGTTCCCGAACGACATCCAGGTGAAGGAGACCTTTGTGCGGGACCACGCGA
>CAZGER010000295.1:0-2953 GCA_964524565.1 uncultured Chthonomonas sp.
TCCGACTGGTCGTCTCGAAGAGATCCGTCGATTTCCATCTTGAGAACATCTACGACAAACTTCAGGTCAACAACCGCGTTCAAGCGTTGCGGGCAGCGACCCGGCTTGGACTGATCCCGTTCGAGCCGTTCTTCGGCCATACGCACGGCGAATCCTAAGCCGACTGGCCGCCAGTTTAACATCGCCTGTGCCAAGGAGGGTGCGGGCGATGTCTTTGTTCAAGGCATCAGCAAAACGGTCGCTTCCGTGCCAAAGTGCCGCCCTTCGTGGGTCAAGCTCACACGACCGCCTTCAACCAGGGCCCAGCCCCGGTCCACCGCCTGCTCCAGACCGGCCCTGTCCCAAATCGCCCCGTCTAATGGCAGACCCTGGTTCAGGCGTAGACCCAGCATGATCCGCTCCACGTTCAAGGTCGCATCATCCAGGTGCTCCGACTCGCAGTCCAGGTCCGCCCCCCCCTCCACCGCCGCGCAGTACCCGACAGGGTGCTTCAGGTTTGTCCGCCTGGTCCGCCCGATCCGCTGGACAGCCCCAGGTCCGTAGCCCGCGTACTCGTTCCCGAGCCAGTACTCCAGGTTGTGACGGCACTCCCTGCCTGACTTGGCAAAGTTGGAGATCTCGTACTGCCCCATCCCCGCCTCCACGCACGCCCCGACCGCCATGTCGTACATCTCCCTCTTAGAGTCATCGTCCGGCAGCTGCAAGGTCCCCCGCTGGTGGTGCCGGTAAAAGCGGGTGTTCGGTTCGATCGTCAGCCCGTACAGGCTCAGGTGGTCCGTCCCCGCCTCGCACGCGGTGCCCAGGTTCCTGGCCCATCCGTGCCTGGACTGCCCCGGCAGACCAAACATGAGGTCGATGTTCAAATTGTCGAACCCGGCCCGCCTGGCCGAGTCGATCGCCTTGCCGATCTCCCCCGCAGAATGGATCCGCCCCAGCCTGATCAGCTCGCTCGTGTCAAAAGACTGCGCCCCAAGGCTCAGCCGGTTGAACCCGAACGACCTCATGTCCTTGAACTTTTCCAGGTCGGTCGTGCCAGGGTTGGCCTCGCTCGTCACCTCGCAGCCCTCGACCGGAGGGTGCGCGCGCAAAACCGTCTCTAGGATCTGCCCGATCTGCCCCGAACTCAGGAAGGTCGGTGTCCCGCCGCCAAAAAAGACCGTCTTGGCCGGACGCCCGACCGACGCGCTCCGCCCGATCTCGGCACAAATGGCAGCGACAGTCCGAGGCACGATCTCCCCCTCCATCGCGTAGCTGTTAAAGTCGCAATAGCCGCACTTGGTCGGGCAGAAAGGAACGTGGACGTAGACCGCGACCGGCCCATCGCCCCCGTCACCGCGAAGAGGTTGCTGCAAGGAGACCAAGGATCGCGCCACCAATAACCGGCACCGCCGGTTGCTTGCAACTCAGTCAGCCCGCCTTCATGGATGCCATCAAAAGATGGTAACCAAAGCCGACCGCTGCGCCGATCACCGTCGAAAGGACAATTTTTGTCGTCACTGTCTTCACCAATGTGCCACCAGGCTCCAGCGTTCCACCGGTCAGACGGCCTCGATCAGCACCGCCGTGGCCTCACCGCCGCCGATGCAAGGGCTCGCGACCGCCCGCTTCGCGCCCCGGCGCCGTAGCTCGTGAAGGGCAGTCAGGCACAGCCTCGTGCCGGTCATCCCGATCGGGTGCCCGATCGAGACCGCGCCACCGTTGACATTAAGCCTGTCTAATGGGATCCCGAGCTCCCGACCCGTGTACATCGCCACGACAGCAAACGCCTCGTTGATCTCAAAAAGGTCGATGTCACCGACCGTCAGCCCCTGCGCCGAAAGCAGCTTGCTGACCGCCGTCGCCGGGGCTGTCGTGAACCACGAAGGCTCCTGCGCGTGCTGGGCGTACGCGACGATCTTCCCGATCGGCTTCAGACCGTGCCTTTCCACTGCCTCGGCAGAGGCCAGCACCATCGCCGCACCGCCGTCGTTGATTGACGAGGCGTTCCCGGCTGTCGTCACGCCGTCTTTGGCAAACGCCGGACGAAGTTCCCCAAGCTTGTCCGGACGGCCCCGACCCGGCTCCTCGTCCGTGTCGACCGTCACTGGATCTCCCTTGCGCTGGGGGACCTCCACCGGAACGATCTCGGCCGTCAATGCCCCAGAAGCCTGCGCTGCCAGCGCACGTCGGTAACTCTCTGCCGAAAAACTATCGAGTTCCTCTCTTGTGAACCCTTTCTCGCTGGCGCACTTGTCGCCGCAGTTGCCCATGTGGACGTTGTCATAGGGGTCCCACAAACCGTCGTTGATCATCAGGTCGATGGCCGTCTGGTTGCCCATCCGCATACCCGCTCTCGCCGTGGGCAAAGAATAAGGGCAGTTCGTCATCGACTCCATGCCGCCCGCCACCACGATCCCAGCATCGCCGCACCGGATCGCCTGGGCTGCCATCATCACCGTCTTCATGCCGCTGCCGCAGACCTTGTTGACGGTCGTGCAAGGCACGGAGTCCGGGATCCCCGCCCCCTTGGAGGCTTGTCTGGCCGGTGCCTGACCGATCCCGGCCGAAAGGACGTTGCCCATCAGGACCTCATCGACGAGCTCCGGCCCGATCCCAGCGCTCTCCAACGCCGCCCGGATCGCCACCGCGCCCAGCTGCGGCGCAGTCAGACTGGCAAAAGCACCCTGGAAGCAGGCGATCGGAGTCCGTCTACCTGAAACGACATAGACTTCTTGGCTCATGTTGAACCAAGGTTACCCCTCGGTTTCTGGCGGCTCAGACCGATCGGACTTGCGCCGGACCGCTCGCTCGATAAACGACCGTTCCTCCATTCCCAACCACTTCGCGGCCTGGAAATAGACCCACCCGGCAGCCGACCCCGCCGCGAGCAAGAGCCCAAGGTTGACCACCTTGTCACCCTCCAAACCCGCAAGGGTCGCCAGCTGGTACGCGCCCCAAAAAACAAGGGTCGCCG
>CAZGER010000296.1:0-2949 GCA_964524565.1 uncultured Chthonomonas sp.
GGCTGGGGCGGTGGCGTAGAGGTACCCGGTCTCGGTCTTTGTCCTGACTAGACGCTGGGCGGGATCGTGCTCGGCGATTACCCAGGTTGTGCCGTTGGAGAGGACGGTCGTGCGCTTGGCGGTGAACTTTTTTGGGGCGGGGAGTGGGGTCACGGTCGTCCTGGCGGTGGCGGTCGAGAGGCCCCAGGCGCCTGCCCAGGCGAAGTTCCTTGTTTGTCGGGCCGCAGGATATGAGGCGAGGACCTTGCCGGTGGAGGGATCGACCCAGTGTGCCGAGGACTCGCCTTGGCCCGTGACCGCCTCGACCATGACGCAAAGATCGTGGGTGCCGGGTCGGACGGCTCGGAAGGCTGGGCCAGCGGTCTGGCGGAACGATGCCTGCCAATCACCGGTGGAGCGGTGGAGATGGGCGAAGACGCGCTCGGCCGTCCCTGGCCAGCTGAGGAGACACAGGACTGGTTCTTTGATCGGTGGGACGTGGAGTCCGGTGAGGCGAACGCGGCTGCGTCCTGCCGGCAAGAGGGAGACGGGCCAGGTGACCGGGTAGCCCTTGATCGGGGAATTGAGCGAGTAGGTGACGTCTGGGCCGGTCTGCGGGTTTTGGGAAAGGAGAGGGAGTCCGAGCTTGGCGAACAGGAGGGGCGGGACGCGGGTGGGGTCGTCGGTCGGGGCTGGTTCCCACTCGAGGGCGGAGGGTCGGCCTTCATTGGTCTGGAAGACCCGGGGGGCTTGGGGGGCGGCTTGTCCGAGCTCGGAGGTGGTCAAGTGGAGGGCACGGAGGATGGCGGACTCGGTCAGGCTGCGGTCTTGGGGGAGGGCCAGCAGTGCGCCGGTCACGCAGGGGAGGACCATGATCTACTATTCTATCGCTGGAGTGTCGGACCTGTTCGATCTGCCGGGAGATAGCCCGATCAAACCGCTGGCGGCCCGAATGCGTCCGCGGACACTGGACGAGTACGTCGGCCAGGGCCATTTGTTGGGGGAAGGATCCCCAGTCCGGCGCGCGATCGAGGCGGGGACATTGGGGTCGGTGGTGCTTTGGGCGCCGCCTGGGTGTGGGAAGACGACCCTTGCCCACTTGATCGCGGCGCACATGGACGCTCATTTGGAGGTGGCCAGCGCGGTGACGGCGGGCGTCGCGGACATTCGCAAGATCGCAGAGGCGGCGAGCGACCGCAGGAAGTTCTCCCAGAAGCGGACGGTGCTGCTGCTGGACGAGATCCACCACTTCAACAAGAGCCAGCAGGACTCTTTGCTCGGGTATTTGGAGGACGGCCTGATCTGCCTGGTGGGGGCGACGACGGAGAACCCGTTCTTTGCGCTGAACGGCGCGCTTGTCTCGCGGGCGCGGGTCTTGCCGATGCACCCGTTGGGGGTGGAGGACATCGGTCTGCTGCTCGACCGGGCGTTGGAGGATGTGGAGCGCGGGCTTGGGGGGTTGGGTACCGGCCTGGACGATGAGGGGCGGGCGTTCATTGTGCGGCTTTCGCAGGGGGACGCGCGGACGGCGCTCGGGCTGTTGGAGACTTCGGCTCTGCTGACGCCGCAGGGCGGGACGGTGCAGCGGTCGACGATCGAGCGGGTGGCGCTTTCGCCGGGGCTGCGGTACGACAAGACGGGGGACAACCACTACGACACTGTGTCAGCGTTCATCAAGAGCGTGCGGGGGTCGGACTCTGACGCTGCGTTGCACTATCTGGCGCGGATGATCGAGGCGGGTGAAGACCCGAGGTTCATCGCGCGGCGGCTTGTCGTTTTGGCGAGCGAGGACATTGGGAACGCGGAGCCGCAGGGTCTGGTGGTGGCGATGGCGGCGTTTTCGGCGACGCAGCAGATCGGGATGCCTGAGGCTCGGATCGTTTTGGCCCAGGCGACGACGTTTTTGGCGGAGGCGCCGAAGAGCAACGCCTCGTACCTGGGTATCGAGCGGGCGATCGCGGACGTGAGAGACGGCCGGGTCGGGCCGGTGCCGCTGCACCTGAGGAACGCTCCAACGGAGGGGGTGAAGTCGCTCGGGCACGGAGAGGGGTACCTCTACCCGCACGACCATGCGGGAGGTTGGGTGGAACAGGGGTATCTGCCGGACGCGGAGCTGGGGACGCCGTACTATGAACCGGTCGACCGGGGGTACGAGGCAAAGATGATCCAGCGACGAGATGCCCGGCGCGAGCCAGGCAAGGGATAGAATGCCATCTATGGGCGACACCCTTCTGGACGCATCTGGGGTCAAGCGTACATTGAGCCGGCTGGCCCATGAGATTTTGGACGCTTGCGGCGGCGGTCAGGACGTTGTCGCTGTGGGGGTGTTGCGGCGGGGTTACCCTGTGGCCAAGCGTCTGGCGTTTTTGATGACTCAGATCGAGGGGACCACGATCCCTTGCGGGAAGCTGGACGCGCGCTCGCACAGGGACGACGCGCAGGGGGCAGTGGAGAACCAGTCCGAGATCCCGTTCCAAATCACGGGGAAGATTGTGATCTTGGTGGACGAGGTGGTGTTCACGGGCAGGACGGCCCGGGCCGCGCTCGATGCGATCATGAAGTTCGGGCGGCCGAAGGCGGTGCGGTTCGCAGTGCTGGTCGACCGGGGGCACAGGGAGCTGCCGATCCAGCCGGATTTTGTCGGTCGGCGGGTTGAGACGAACTTTGACGACCACGTTTTAGTGAAATTGAACGAGTACGAGGGAGAGGACGGGGTCGAGCTGCTTTCGGCGCAGGAGGCGCGGTCGTGAGCAGGCAGCTGACGGCGATCCGCCACCTGGACGAGGGGACGATCCGTCACCTGGTGGACCGGGGCGCGGAGTTCAAGGCGATGCGGGAGGCGGGTGAGGCGACGCAGTGTTCGCCGCCGCGGACGGTGGGTCTGCTGTTTTTTGAGAACTCGACCCGGACGAGGGTGAGCTTTGAGCAGGCTTGCCACTACCTGGGGCACAGGCCGGTGAACTTTTCCGG
>CAZGER010000297.1:0-2946 GCA_964524565.1 uncultured Chthonomonas sp.
GTGGCTGGGTCAGCCGCCTGAAGCTGTCCACGTGAGGGTCGTGGGAGCCTCCAGCAAGATTTTTTCAAGCCCTCGGCCGGGTTCGAAATCGACCTTGCCATCCGTCAGGCGCAGGACGACGAGGTTCGTTTTTGGATCGAAGGTGAGTGTGAACTCGGTTCCCCTGGTGCTGGCCGTACACTCCGCGACCATGACCCTTGTCCCCGGCCCGGTTGCGGGGCCGCCCCGGTAGTGGAGCGAACCCACGAGGAGCCTGACCTGGGCTCCTGCCTGTCCCCCCGTGGGGGAGAGGTCCTCGACCCTGAGCTCGGATCCTGCCCGGATGACGATGGTCGCCCCGTTCGGGAGTTGCATCGTCGCCTCAGACTCCGGGCCGACGCTGACGACAGTGCCGGCATCGAGGACGGAGTCCGGCTTGATCGGTGTCCAGTCTGTGTCGGTCCTTCGCCTGACAGTGACGCTGCCCTTGACGGTCACTGAGCGGAGGGCGGCGGTGCCTGGTTTTTCTGGGAGGGTGCCGCCGCGGACGACGCCGCTGGGCTGGAGCTGGCCCGTTCCGGACTGGTTGTAGGCGGCGGTGAGGCGGTCGAACTCCGACCTTTTGATCTCGATGACCTTGTAGAGGACGATGGGGCCCCCGGAGCTTCCGAACGAGAACGACACTCCCTGGTAGCCGGGCGGTCCGGGGCAGTTCCAGGTGACGGTCTTTTTGAACTTGCGTTCGCCGTTTCGGAGGTCGAAAACAATGTAAGGGTCGGGCTGTCCTGAGGCGTTTTTGTGGTCGTTGTCCAGGTAGCAGAGTTGGATCTGCAGGTTGCAGTACTCGGTGGCGGGGACGGCGGTGGCGTCGACGGCGAAGTCCCACTTGCCGCCAAAAGCGAAAGCCTGCGGCAGGGGTGTGAAGTAGACGTTCCACTCGACCGGTTTGCCCTTTGAGTCGCGCGTGCGCAGGGTGACCCGACCGGCTTTGTCGTCGACGGTGAGTTCGGGGTTCTCCAGGTTGCCGGCGACGCGGTCGCGGGAGAATGCCCGGATTGTCGCGTTGGCCTCGGCGGAGTCAGAGGTCTTTTTGGCGGCAAAGGCGACCTTCATGTCTGTCCTGGTGTGGGGCGAGAGCAGGACGGTCGTGACATTGAGCGTATTGCCGTCGGGCTGGAGGGTGCCATCGATGGGCTGCTCGAACGGCGCGTTGAGACCTTTTCTTTTGACCAGTCCTTTGAGCTTTTTTGTGGTCGGATAGAAGCTGCCAGAGACGGTGTAGTCGCCGTCGGCGGCTGTGACCGAGCCAGCGACGGTGAAGGTCGCCTTCGGGTCGGTGCGGGTGAGGGTGAGGTTGAGTGTGAACTCGATCTTGTTGGCCTGATCGTTGAAGGCTCCCCTGAACTTAAGGGTCTCGGCCATGGAGGTGCAGCACAGCCCGAGAACGACGAGCATGGTTGACAGGGCTCTGATCCGCCACATAGGGACAGTGTAATTGCTTTTGCAGGTTGTGGTCGTGTTTGCCGCAGCTTGGGGCTGAAAATTTCAGCTATCGGGTGCGGTCCGCAATGGGCTGAGGGTGGGTGGTGGCTCGTTGGGTTTACAGCGAGGGGGTGATTGACGCGATGTGTGAGAGCCGGGTCAAGGACCCTTGCCAACACTGGCGAGTTTCGCTTGGACCTCGGCGAACTTTGAGCGAGCCCTCGAAACGTACTCAGACCACGTGATCAGGCCTTCTTGATCCGACTTATAGACACCTTTGAGGCCGTACTGCTCTTCAAGGCGGGGGCCTTCAGCTTCTGCCCATGCCAACTTCATTGCTAAAATGCGTAGTGACGTGTTCTTGATCTCCATGGTGCGGTATCGGTCGTACATTTTGGGGCCGAGTACTTGTGCCACAATGTAGGGAGACTTTATTCCGTCGTCTGTCTCAGCTACTTTGATCTCTACTCCAATTGATGTGCCCTCATTCATGTGTAGCAGTTCGTTGACGTCTTGGTAGTCCGCTCCTCCATTCGTTATTCGTGTCCGGGAAGCTGACTCGTAGCCCACGATGTTTGCGAAGAGTTCCTTCTGCAGAATCTCGTTGAACTTCGATCTCGAAATTCCAAGGGCGCTCAGTTCATGGTCGCGCGCATATCCGGAAACACAGTCAGCGTTCTTCTGCTCGATGCAGTCGAGGATGTGGTGGGCATGCCATTCAACTGATCGGGTCTTCCAGTACAACCAAACGCCTAAGCATGTCAGGATGACAGCCGAGAGTGCGACTGGCAAAGTCCACTTCTTCATAGCCCGAAAGAGTTACAGCCCTGCCAGTCACCCTCACACGAGGCAGGCTCGTATTCCGTCGGTGGCATGTTGTACCCGCCACCTTGGGGATTGGGGCCACATGTACAGTAAGACTCTCCCCAGGAGTATTCAAGGCAGTGCTCGATGCCACCGACGGTGCCTTTCCACCAGGCGCAAGGAGTACCCATTGTGATCACCATCCCATAACAACCGTCTGGGCAGTTTGGAACGTTGCCAGGGTTACAGTCATTCCGGCAAAGTATCCAGGTCGCGTACGATCCCGCTGCGAGCAGGACCGCAAAAGAAACGGCAATGGTTCTAAGCTTCATTTTCATGGTTGTTCACTCTGGTTCCGAGAAGAATTCTGGAAGAAAATATTTTGCGTAACCGGTCTTTGTGACGGCACGGCCCGAAAGTAACACAGCCGAGGCACGTTTGAGTTTATAAGGCTGACAGTTTAAGGCAGGTGTACAGTGCCAGTGAACCGCAATGCTGATGTTTTCTTTATAGGCAGGGGCGTAGAACGCGAACCAGTCGGGCCAAAACTGGGTGCTTATTCTGTTGTCGTTTGACCGCATGCCACATGGGGCGAGGTGCAAGGCAGTGCTCATGCCGTATGGTGCGGCGGCGTACCAGTCCGGCTTTATGTCGCGGCCCCATGTCCAGCCGATGACGGGG
>CAZGER010000298.1:0-2941 GCA_964524565.1 uncultured Chthonomonas sp.
GCTGGAATCCCTTGAAGATCGTGTCGATGCCGTAGATGAACGGGCCTTCGCCGTTCAGCTGGGTCGTCCTGAACTGCTGGGCCAGGTAGATCGAAAGGTCGTTCGTCAGCACGCCAGCCTGTTGGATGTCGATTGTCACGTACCACGCACCCTCAGAAACCGGCTCGTCCCAGATGACACCGAAGTCGGCAAACTCATTGTCGAAGTCGTTCTGGCCAGCGGGCTTGTCCACGTTAGTCTGCCAAATCCGCCACCGGATCAGAAAGTCGCTAAAGGTGGTGAAACCGTAGTTAAACCCAAAGGAAAAGTGCTTCCACAGCTTGTTCTGCCCCGCCGCGCTCAAAACGATGTCGTCTAACGAGCTGGGGTTGTCGGGGGCGTATCCGTAGGCGAAGAAGTTCGAGTTGTAGATCGTCGTATCTGCCTCGGGGCCGCCAGAGCCTGATCCCGAGCCGCCCTGGCCACCCGAGCCAAGCCTGCGCTGCACGACGTCCCGCAAACCCATGGGCCGCAGGGAGGTCTTGCGCCGGGCGGTCTGGCTCCCCGCACCTGGCACGAAGTCGAGCTTGGTCGCCTCGACTTTTCGGGCGACGTAAGGAAGAGAGAGACCCGCTACAGAGACCTTTGTTCCGTCCGCGCGCTTGACCCAGCCGAAAGCGACGGTCAAATTGCCCTTCACTTCAGTGGGAGACGCGCTCGCGAAACCGGCCGTCAGCAGGCACAGGGCGAGTGGCAAAAGAAACTTACGCATGACGCATCCAGAACCAGTGTACATGAGACTTCCCACGTCCACCGTTCTACGCGCTTAGACCGGCGGTTTGAGAGATATGTTCCAGTATTTATGCCAGGCTCGCAACTTTTGGGGTGCCCCGGCCCCTCCCCAAACCCTGAGCCAGAGGAATCTCCCGGCAGAGACCAGCGCGACGGCCTAGCTATTCTCCCGGCCATGCCGATAATCAAACCTGTCGTCCGATGAACGCTCCGGTGCGCCCAAACTGGGCCTTCTGGAGCATACGCACCGGCAAATACGTCAAAAACAATACGGCACACGTCGCGTGGGCCGCAAAGGAAGAAAAAGGACACATGTGGCAACGCTTCACCGAACGGGCAAGGAAAGTCGTGTTCTTCGCCCAAGAGGAGGCCCAGAAGTACGGCGAGGGATACGTCTCCACCGAACACCTTCTGCTCGGCCTTGTGCGTGAAAACGACAGCGTGGCGGCTAGGGTCCTTGAAAAAGTCGGCGTCAGCCTGGACAAGGTCCGCTCGGAGGTCGTCAAGCAACTCCCGCAGGGAGAAGCTAAGCAGGCCACCGACATGACCCTGACACCAAGGGCAAAACGTGTCATCGACCTTGCCTACGACGAAGCAAGGAACCTCAACAACAACTACATCGGCACTGAGCACCTGTTGCTTGGCCTGATCCGAGAGGCGGACGGCCTCGCCGGTAGGGTCCTGAGCAAACTCGGGGTCGATCTTGAGGCAGCGCGCAGAGAAGTCATGGCCCTCCAAGACAACGAGGTCCAACAAAGGGGCAGTTCCACCAAACAGGCGGGGACCACCTCCGGCGCGCACAAGACACAGACCCTGGATGATTTTGGCCGCGACCTTACCGAACTGGCCCGGGAGGGCAAGCTGGATCCGGTCGTCGGACGGCAACAAGAAATCGAGCGTGTGATGCAGATCCTCACTCGAAGAACAAAGAACAACCCGTGCCTGATCGGCGACCCTGGCGTCGGAAAGACCGCCATCGCTGAAGGGCTTGCCCTGCGCATCGTGTCCGGAGACATTCCGGACCTGCTCAAAGACAAAAGGCTGGTCGCGCTCGACATGGCCGGACTCGTGGCAGGGACCAAGTATCGCGGCGAGTTCGAAGAAAGGATGAAAAAGGTCATGGAGGAAGTCCGCAAGGCGGAAGGCCAAGTGATCCTGTTCATCGACGAGCTCCACACCCTTGTCGGGGCGGGCGCCGCAGAAGGCGCCATCGACGCTTCAAACATCATGAAGCCGGCTCTGGCCAGGGGTGAGCTCCAGTGCATCGGCGCGACCACCCAAGACGAGTTTCGTAAGTACATCGAAAAGGACGCGGCCCTGGAACGCAGGTTCCAGGCGGTCAAAGTCCGCGAACCGAACGAGGACGAGGCCATTGACATCCTCAAGGGCCTGCGCGAACGGTACGAGGCGCACCACGATGTTGAGATCACCGATGATGCACTCGTCGCGTCGGTCCAGCTCTCGATGCGCTACATCACCGACCGCACCCTGCCGGACAAGGCCATCGACCTGATCGACGAGGCTGCCAGCCGGGTCAGGCTCCAACAGAGCCTGCCGCCAGCCGACGTCCGGGCGGACAAGCAGAGGCTTTCAAAAATGAGGGCCGACCTTGACCACCTCCACCGGTACGGCGAAGAGACCGAGGTCAAAAAGCTCCAGGACGAGTACGAGGACCTCAAAAACTCGATCACAAAGCGGGAAGAGGCTTGGCAAGAAGAGTCCAAGCCGGAAGCGATTGTCGGGGAGCCCGAAATCGCCGCGATCGTCCAGTCATGGACGGGCATTCCCGTCACCAAACTGGTCGAGGGTGAGTCGCAAAAGCTCCTGCGTATGGAGGAAGACCTTCACAAGCGCATCATCGGTCAGTCCGAGGCCGTCGAGGCCGTCTCCCGCGCGATCAGAAGGGCGCGGAGCGGACTCAAAGACCCCAAGAGACCGATCGCGAGCTTTGTCTTCCTCGGCCCGACAGGGGTCGGCAAGACCGAACTCGCCAAAGCACTGGCCGAGTACCTTTACGACAAGGAGAACTCCATGGTCCGGATCGATATGTCCGAGTACATGGAGCGCTTCGCGGTCAGCCGGTTGGTCGGCGCCCCCCCAGGATACGTCGGGTACGACGAGGGCGGCCAGCTCACCGAACAGGTTCGCCGGAACCCCTACTGCGTCGTCC
>CAZGER010000299.1:0-2939 GCA_964524565.1 uncultured Chthonomonas sp.
ATTATGCTACTATTTTAGTATGACGGGTGACAGCGGGCGGGTGGGGATGGGGCGGCAGGTTGCGCTCTACCTTGAATGGGGAGGGTTTTATGCCGACGACACGGGTTCTCCGCAGGTCGTTGTCGAGAAGGGGGTGGTTGTCGACATGAACCAGGTGGCGTTGTCGGCTGGGGTGTATGTGGGGATGAGGCTCCAGCACGTGTTGCCCCTTGTCCCTGGGTGCCAGGTGAAGGCGTTTGAGGAGTCTTCTGAGCGGCAGTCCGAGTGGCTGGACCTTGTTGTCCCTTATAGCAGCGTGATCGAGCCTGTCGCCGGGCACATCGCCCTTGTCGACCTTGGGGCGCACCCTGACCCGGTGGACATTGCCAAGAGGGTCGTTTCTCGGCTATGCGGGCAGAGGTTTGGACGATTGACGCACGGGATGGGCGAGAGCACGTGGCTTGCCAGGCTGGCGGCGCTGCAGGGGCGTCCCTATGACTATCTTGGTGACGCTGGCGCGGTGTTGCGGGGGCAGTCGGTGGACTCGTTGCTGTGCCTGACGCAAGGGGAGCGTGAGCGGATGAAAGCGCTCGGACTGCCGACGGTGGGGGCGGTGCAGTCGGTGAGGATGTCGGTTCTGAAGAGGCAGTTCGGCGACCGGGCGGGGGCGGTCTCGTTGGGGTGTTTGGGGAGGGGTGGCGGGCGTGTCCGGGCGGTGTACCCGGCGGCGTCGGTGACGGAGAGCGTCTGGTTTGGCGAGCCGGTGAACTGTGAGCTGGCATTGATGCGGGAGATCGACGGGGTGGCTGGGCGGTTGGCGGAGAAGTCCGCCGGAAAGCAAGCGTCGTCGGCGACATTGAGGGTTGAGCTGGACGGCGGAGCGGAGAGGTCGGTGAGCCGTGACTACAAGCGTCCTGTCGGGAGTGCTGAGCGGACCAGGGTCTCTTTGCGGTACTTGGCGCAGGGTCTGCTTGCCGGTGCGGTGGACGTTGTGCGGGTGACGGCGCACCTGGAGGGCCTTGAGCCTGTGCGGTCGAGCCAGACGAGCTTTTTTGTCTCTGGCGGGGGTGGTGGGAGCCTGCCGGTGGCGGCTGTCTCTGGGTTGCAGTCGGCTTTGGGGGCGGGATCGGTCGTCCTTGCGAGCGAGGTGGAGATGTCCCGGCGTTCGCAGGTTTTGAAGGCATGGCGCGATGCGACAGGGTGGTCTTGAGACTTTAGCCCGCTGGCGGGAGGCGGGCGAGTGGTGGAAGGGTGAGAAGGACCGTGAGATCCACCGGTACCTTGACGCCAAGGGTGTCCGTCGTGAAGAGGTTTCTGCGGTCGTTCCTGGTTCGGCGGGGTCGGGGACGGAGGTGCGCGTCCGCAGGATCTTGGACGAGAAGGTGAGCCTGGCGAGCGGTCACTTTCGGCCGATGAACTATGGATCTGGGCTGTGCGGTGCGGGTGGGGTGCTTTTGCACGGGATGAGCGCGTACTCGCTTGGTGGGACGATCCTTGCCTCTGAGCTTGCGGCGTTGGCGGCGGAGAAGGGGTATGGGACGGTGCTGATGGCAGACCGTTTTTCATTGTGCGGTGCGCGGGAGTTCTGTTCGACGGCGGAGAAGGTGGGTGTCGTTCCATTGCTCGGTGTGACGGTGCAGTTGCCGGAGGGTGGTGACCTTGTGCTTGTGGCGCGTGACAAGGTTGGTTACAGGTCGCTTTCCCGATTGGTGACGGAGTGTCATTTGGGTGAGCCCCGGACGTTTCCGATGGCGACCTGGGACCGGTTGCGTCGGAACTCTGAGGGTGTGCTGTGCCTTTCTGGTGGGAGCAACGGGATCCTTGACCTGATGCTGGTGCGGAAGGACTTTGCCGGTGCCCGCCGGTGTGCCGACCATTTGGTGGATATCTATGGACGTGAGGGGGTCTTTTTTGAGATCGAGCGGAGTTTTCTCCCTTGGCAGGCGAGTGTCGGCAGGTTCCTTTCCACGCTTGCGGGGCGTGTCGGTGTGCGCTGTGTGGGTGGCGGGCCGGTGCTTTATGCGGAGCGGGGGCACTTTCCATCGCACGATGTGCTTGTATGTGTCGACACGCTTTGTCTGATCGAGGAGATCGAGGGGCGAAAGCCGTTCCGTGACCAGGCGCAGGTCCCTGGACGATTACCGCCGAGGCGGTCCTTGAACGGTGAGAGGCACCTTTTACCCTTTGGCGAGTTTGAGGGCAGGTTTTGTGACGAGAGGGCACTGGTTGAGAACGCGAGTGTGTTGGCGGGGATGTGCGAGAGGGACGTTCTGCCAGGACGGACAGAGCTTCCGGAGTTTTGCACGAACGAGCCAGCGGCTTTGCGCCAATTGGTGGAAGTCGGTGCGATGGCGCGTTACGGGCGGTTGTCGGCGGGCCAGAAGCGGAGGCTGGACATGGAGGTGGGCAGGTTGGCGCGGTTGGGTTGGTCGCGGCATTTTTTGATCGCTTGGGAGATGTGCGAGTGGGCGAGGGGCGAGGAGATCTTGTTCAGCGGCCGCGGGTCGGTGGTGGATTCGATGGTGGGGTACTGTCTTGGCCTTTCGCGGATCGACGCATACGCCTTTCAGTTGCACTTTGACCGTTTTTTGCCGCCGGACGGGAGCAAGCGTCCGGACATCGACATTGATTTTGAGGCGGCACGGCGCGAGGATGTCCGCCAGCACCTTGTCGGGCTATATGGTGACGGCCACGTTGCGACCGTGGCGGCGATCGGGACTTACCGGACGCGGGGGATCATCCGGGAGGTGGGGAAGGTGATGGGGATCCCGGACGAGCTGATCGGGTTTTTGGCCAAGCGCATCCACGGCGGGGTATCTCCGGACAGGTTGGTCTCTGCTTTGGAGAAGCGTCCTGAGCTGCGGGACAGCCATGTGCCTCGGGAGAGGTTCCACTGGGTTTTCGAGTTTGCGGAGCGTCTGGCGGACCTTCCGAGGAACCTGCGGGCGCACTCATCTGGG
>CAZGER010000300.1:0-2933 GCA_964524565.1 uncultured Chthonomonas sp.
AGAGGCTCCTTTCGTTGACGATGGGGACACTGGTGAGCTCGCGGAGCCTTGGGTCGCTGACGCGCACGATGTAGAGCAGGTGCCGGTGGCGCAGTTTTGAGAGGGCGGCGGACATGTCCCTGGCCTGGTCGGGGTTTTCTGCGTCGGTGAAGACCACGACGAGCGACCTTTTTTTCCATCGGGCGGCGAGGTAGGAGAAGGCGCTGCTGTAGCGGGGTTGGACCGGTTCGGCCTGGGCGTCGTAGATGGATTCGAGGATCGCGGCGACCTGGGCTTTGCCGCGTTTGGGGGCGACGTACCTGACGACACGGTCATTGAACGTGAGCAGCCCGATCTGGTCTCCGGCCCGCTCGGCGGCGTGCATGAGCATGAGGGCGGCGTCCAGGCAGTGGTCGAGCTTGCGGACGCCGTCGACCTCTCCGAGCATGTGACGGCCAAGGTCGACGCAGACGATGACGGCCTGGTTTGTCTCCTGCTCGAAGTTCTTGACCACGAGTTTGCCCCTGCGGGCGGAGGCCTTCCAGTCGATGGAGCGGAAGTCGTCGTCGTTGTACTCGCGGAGGGACTCGAACTCTTGCCCGAGGCCCTTGACCCTGGACCTTCTGACCCCCATGAGGCTGAGGTGCCCGCGCTGGTTGAGGAGGTCGTACTCTTGGACTGCCTTGACGTTGGGGAAGACCCTGGCCCCGGAGCCGTTTTCCAGCCGGCGGACGACGGTCGCCAGGCCGAGGGGGGCGGCGAACCTGATGTAGGTGCCGTCGAAGTCCCAGAGTCCGCGGGTCTTGGGGACGACCGTGTAGGAGTAGGCCGCCTTGCCGAAGGGTTTGAGGGCGATGGTCGTCTCGTGGCCCTGGGCGTCGCAGTTGCGCGGCGGTTCGTCGCGCATTTTGAACCTGAAGGGTGCCCCGGTGAGGTTTTCGATGTGGAGTTTGACGGTGTTGGTCGTGCGGACGGAGAGGACCTGGTCGGTCTCGCGCTCTATGGCGACGGGGGTCTGTTTTTTGCCGAGGTGTCCGGTGACGGTGAAGAGGACGAGGAGCCCGAGGTTGTACGGAAGGACGATCGCCTCCAGCCCTGGCACGACTGCCCCTCCAAGGGCGATGAGCACGCCTACCGCGAGGAGCAACCAGAGTCGTGGCGATGGGAAGTACATGGAAGGGAGCTACAGGTAGCATCATACTCGTGCACGATCGGACGCTTGTACTGACGCCGGAGAAGGTTGTTGTCTCGTACACGCTGGCGAGCCTTCCTGCCAGGATCGGTGCGCACCTTTTGGACTTGGTGGTCGTGTTTGGGATCTACTTTTTGGTGGTGATGCTCAGCATCGCCTCGGGTCTTGGGATGTCGGAGGAGGGTAGCGGGTTCGTGTTCCTGTTCACTTCTTTCGGGATCTTCTTGTACTTCATCCTGAGCGAGGGGCTGTTCCAGGGGCGGACGCTGGGGAAGAAGTTCACGGGCTTGCGGGTGCTCTCGGTGGACGGGACGCCACTGACCTGGTCGGGGGCATTCTTCCGGAACATCTTGAGGGTGGCGGACATGCTTCCTGGCCCGTACCTGGTTGGGTTTATCGCGATCTTCATGAACGAGAAGTCGCAGAGGATCGGCGACCTTGTTTCAGGGACGGTCGTGGTCCGGGACGCGGTCTTGCCGACCCATTTCACCCCTGCTCCGCACAGGGCGGGCGTCCATCCTTTGGAGCACACGGTCGGCGATCTTGAGGGGATGACGCTTTACGAGTATGTGGCGATCAAGCGGCTGTGCGACCGCTTTCCTGCCCTGCCGCCCGAGGAGATGCGCATGAGCATCGTGGAGATCTGGGAGCCGTTTGCCAAGCGGCAGAAGATCGAGGCAGTGGGGACGGTCCATCCGATCTACCAGATGGAGGCGACGGTGATGAAATACGGTCGTCAACACAACCTTGTCTAAATCTTGTGGAGTCTGTGTGGACAGATGTGGATGACTGAGCATTGTGGGCATCCGCCTGGTTTCTTGACCGACTTATCCCACGTTCTGCCTTGGCTCAGCCTGGTGCCTTTGGGTTCAAACGGTGGCTGTCACGGGCGTTTTCCCCTCGAATCGGCGGTTTTCCAGCCTTTAACAACAGAAATAAGAATCCATTCATACAAGGGGTCATTCTACATAGGGCGGTGTAGAACCCCATGATGGTGAGTCGCCTGACGGGGACGAACTTCCGAAACCTGGAAAGGCTGGACATCTCTCCATCGGGGGGGATCAACCTGTTGATCGGTGAGAACGCCCAGGGCAAGACGAGCGCTTTGGAAGCGGTGTACCTTTTGTCCGTCGGCAGGGCCCTGCGCGGTTCTCGGGACACGGAGTGCATCCTGGAGGGTGTGGACTCGTGCCATGTCTCCGCGGTGGTGGAGCCGACGGGCACGGAGCTTGGGATGGAGCTTTGTCACGGCAGGCGCAAGCGGGGGCTTTTGAACTCTCTTCCGCTCCCGAGGGCCTCTGACCTGCTGGGGCGGATGCCATCCGTCTGCTTTTGGTCTGGCGACCTAGGGATCGTGACCCGCGACCCTGCGGTGCGACGACTGTTCTTGGACACCGAGCTGTGCCAGATCCATGCGAGCTATCTGCGGAACCTGACGGTCTACAAGCGGGCCCTTGAGCACAGGAACGCTCTTTTGAAGACGGCCCAGGATTCTCTCGTCGGTGACGACGCGTTTGAACCTGGGGAGCAGCAGAGTTGGCCGGTGGCGAGGACCTGGACGTGAAGTACGTTAGCAAGGACGATCCGGATGACCTTGCGATGGCTCTGTCGGGGTCCCGGAGGACGGACATTGCGCGCGGGTCGACGACGGTGGGGCCGCACAGGGACGATCTGGACCTGCGGATCGGCGGGCGGGCGGCGAGGGAATACGGCTCGCAGGGGCAGCAGCGGACGGCTGTGATCTCGCTCAAGCTGGCTGTTT
>CAZGER010000301.1:0-1034 GCA_964524565.1 uncultured Chthonomonas sp.
CCCTCCGTCGCCCTCGTCGGTTCCCGCTCCCTCACCGCCAGACAGTCCTCCTTCGCCCGCTCGGCCGGCGCAGTCGTCGCCGCCCTCGGCTCCTCCTTTGTCTCCGGCGGTGCGTCCGGTTCCGACACCCTCGGCCTCCAGGGGTTCCTCCAGGCCGGTTGCCCGTCCCGCGCCGTCATCGTCCTGCCCTACGGCGTCAACCTCGCTCCCTCCTGGCTCCTCCAGACAGGCGTCGCCATCGTCTCGCCCTTCGCCCCAGACACCCCCTTCTCCGGCCGACAAGCGATGGAGCGCAACATCCTCATCCACGCCCACGCCGGAAACTCCATCGTCGCAGCCTCACGGTTCCAGTCCGGCGGGACATGGCACGGGTGCCGGGAGGCCGCCCGCCGCCGGCTCTCTTGGCTCGCCGTCGCCGACTGGCACGACAAGGCAGCTCGGGCCCTCGCCGTCTGCGGCGGCACCCTCATCGACCCCTCCGCCGACATCCTCCCCCAGCTCCGCTGGGTCATCGCCAACGACTCAGTCACCCCGGACCCGACCCTCTTTGGCGCCCAAAGGGTCAGGGAGGCCCGCGCCCCCTACGCCTTCGTCCGCAACGCGTAGGCAAGCGCCAAGGCCAAGGCGTCCGCGACATCGTCCGGCTTCGGCACCTCCGCAAGCCCCAAGAGCTTCGTCACCATAAACTGGACCTGCGCTTTCTCCGCCCGCCCCGTCCCCACCACCGCCAGCTTCAGCTCCGAAGGCGAAAAGTCCACCACCGGCACCCCGTGGACCGCCGCCGCGTGGACCATGCACCCAAGCGCCTGGGCGACACCCATCGCCGTCGTGTGGTTCTTGCTGAAAAAAAGCCGCTCCGTCGCCATCGCGTCCGGCCTGTGCGCCAAAACCAGACGCTCCACCTCAGCGTGCAGCACCAACAGCCGCTCGGCAAAAACGTCCCCCGTCGGCGCGATCAGACCCTGGTCCAAAGCAAAGATCCTCGACCCCTCCCGCCGCACGATCCTTTATGCCCCGACGTGGCGGCCGGAATC
>CAZGER010000301.1:1044-2925 GCA_964524565.1 uncultured Chthonomonas sp.
GTACCCAGGGTCGATCCCCAAGACCGTCAACGCGTGAACCTGCGCAAAAGGTCGGACTTCGCCAGCACGATCGTGATCGGCCGACCGTGGGGGCAAAGGTAAGGGTTCTCCGTCTCGGCAAGGTCGGTCACAAGCTTCTCCATCTCAGACATGCCCAACTTGTCGCCCGCCTTCACCGCCATCTTGCAAGAGCACATGATGTAAACATCGTCCCTGGTCGGGGTCAGGCAACCGCCCGCGCCACCGTCCGCAAGCTCGTCCACCACGTCACGCAAAACCTGCATCGCCGTCCGCCCACGGCCAAGGGCAGGGACAGCCCTCACCAACAGACTGTCTCCACCAAATGGTTCGACATCGAACCCGATCTGCCTCAGCGCGTCCAGCTTCGGTGTGACCGCCACCAGCGCCCGCCGACCGACCGGCACGGTCTCGGGCTCCAACAGCCGCTGCACCTCGATCGGGGTCGCGCCCCTCGTCCGGCAGAGCATCTCGTACAAGATCCGCTCGTGGGCCACGTGCTGGTCGATCACCAAGATCGAGGCCCTGTTCTCCGCCACGATCAGAGTGTTGTCAACCTGCCCCAGAACCCGCAGACCGTCCAAAAGGTCGGCGTAGGTCCCCCCGCCCTGGCCCGCGGGCCCCGCCACCGGCGACTGCGCCGCCAAAGCCGCCGAACCAAGCTCGGCCCACACCGACGTACCACCCACCCGCGCCCCGCCAAAGCCGCCGCCCTGGGGCCAAGCCTCGCCCAACAACCCCTGGGACCCAACCGGCTGGGTCGCCGCGTTCACCGCCGCCAGATCGTCGATCGAGGGAACCATCCCGTGCGCCAACAAGGCCTCCTTCACACCCCGCCGCACCGCGTCAAAGACCTGCCCCTCGTTCTGGAACTTCACCTCGGACTTGGTCGGAGAAACGTTCACGTCAAGCCCCGCCGGGTCCGTCTCCACCGCCAGCAGAACGACAGGGTGCCGGCGCTCGGGCGTCAGGCTCTTCACCGCCTGGTCCAAGGCCGCCGTCAACATCCGGCTCCGCACCGACCGGCCGTTCACAAAAAACCACTGCATCGACCGTGTCGGCTTCGTAAAGTGCGGAGGGCTCACAAACCCCGTCACCCGCACCGCGCCAGAATAATGGTCGACCGGCACCAACGCCCGCGCCACGTCCCTGCCCCAAACCTCCGCCACCGCCGTCAGACTGTCCCCAGAACCGCTCGTCCGCAACAACACGCTCCCCGAATGGACAAACGTGAACGCCACGTCCGGACGCGCCACCGCCGCCCTGTTCACCGCATCGACCGCCGCCCCCACCTCCGTCGAGTCCGACTTCAAAAACTTCAGCCGCGCCGGAACGTTCAAAAACAGGTCCTCGACGCTCACCGTCGTCCCCCGTGGCCCAGGCTCCCCCACAACCCCCTCGACCCGGCCAGAGTCCACCGTCAAAGTCACCCGCGATCCGTCCCCCACACCAGAAGAGAGCGTCATCCGGCTCACAGAAGCGATCGAGGGCAGCGCCTCGCCCCGAAAACCAAAGCTCGCGACCCGCGCCAGGTCCGAAGTCGAACGGATCTTGCTCGTCGCGTGCCGCAACACGCAAGCCTCCACAGAAGCAGCGTCCATCCCGTGACCGTCGTCCGAAACACGGATCAGCCTCCGCCCAGCGTCCTCCAGCTCGATCGTCACACCCCGCGCCCCAGCGTCCAAAGCGTTCTCCAAAAGCTCCTTCACCACACTCGCAGGACGCTCGACGACCTCGCCGGCTGCGATCTGGTCGATCGTGACAGCGTCCAACATCAGGATCACCGGACGCGCGCCACCCTCCCCGCCAGACCCCCCGATGGGTCGAGAGTCGTTAACTACAGACATCTAAGAACCTCCGCCT
>CAZGER010000302.1:0-2900 GCA_964524565.1 uncultured Chthonomonas sp.
GGCTTTGACGTCCTCTCTGGCAGCGATCTCTTCTTCTGTCTGGGCTGGTTCTCCCTTTTGCTTGAGCCAGAGTTTGAAGCGTTCGAAGTCTGGGACGACGAGGCTGCAGCAGTACTCCATTCCGTCGCCCAGGACGACGGCCTCGGCGATGAACTCGCTTTCTTTGAGTCGGGACTCGATGGGTTGCGGGGCGACGTTTTTGCCGTTGGCGAGAACGATGATGTCCTTTTTGCGGTCGGTGATCTGGAGGCTTTGGCCGTCCATTCGGCCGATGTCGCCGGAGTGGAACCAGCCGTCGCTGTCGATGGCTTCGGCGGTGGCCCCGGGGAGGTTGTGGTAGCCGACCATGACGGACCTTCCACGAATGAGGATCTCGCCGTCCTGGGCGATTTTGAGCTCGACTCCCTTGATGGGCGGGCCGACCGTTTTGGGGCGGTTGTCGTCTGGGTGGTTGAGGCAGGTGGCAGCGGTGGTCTCGGTGAGTCCGTAGCCTTGGAGGACCGTGATCCCCATGCCGGCGTAGAACTCGCTGACGGGTGGCGGGAGGGCTGCGCCGCCGGAGACGAAGAACCTCAGGCTGCCTCCTGTGCGCGCCCTGACCCTGGCTCCGACGACCTTGGACACGAGGGGGAAGAGGAGCGGTGACTTTCCGGCGACTTTTGCTCCACCGAGCTTGAGTGCGAGGTCGAACAGTCTTTGCTTGAGGGGGGACTCCTTGCGGGCCGCCTCGACCGCGCCGGCCCGGATGCTTTCCAGGAGGCGTGGGACGGCGATGACGACGGTCGGCTTGAAGTTCGCCATGTCGGCGGCCATCGTCGTGACGTTGGAGTAGACCACGCAGGCCCCGATGTAGGTTGTGAGGGACTGGCTCACGAAGCGTTCGAAGACGTGGGAGACGGGGAGCCAGGAGAGGAAGACGTCGTTTTGGTCGACGGGGAGGCTGTCTTGGATGTTGAGGCAGAGGAAGACGAAGTTGTCGTGGGTGAGCATGGCCCCTTTGGGGTTGCCGGTCGTTCCGCTGGTGTAGATGAAGGTGGCGACGTCGCTGGGGGCGACCTCGGCGATGCCGGCGAGCCATGCTTCGCGGTCCAGGGTGGCGGTGGAGGCTTGGATCTGGGGAGTTTTGGACGAGTCTGTCCAGACGAGGGTGTTGGCGCCTGTGAGCTTGGCGGCCTGCTCATCGTCTTGGCAGAAGGCGACCTTGGCCTGGCAGTCGTCGAAGATGAACTGTGCCTGGTCGGGTGGGAGGGTCGGGTAGATCGGGACGGTGACGATGCCGAGCGTTTGGCAGGCGAAGTCTGTCAGGGACCATTCGTAGCCGGTCTCGCCGATGATGACGGCGCGGTCGCCTTTGGAGAGGCCGAGGCTGGAGATTTGGGAGGCCCGGACGAAGATGTCTTGGAGGAACTCATTGTGGGAGACGGTGCGGTGACCCTTTTCGACCGGGTAGATGCGCGAGGGCCGGTCGGGCCAGTTTTCGGCGGCCCTGACGAGCAGGCTGCCGATCGACGCTGGGGTGCCAGATCCGGTCATGAGGTTGTTGCCACTTCCCACCAAGTCATACTCCGTGCGGGACGTTACCGAATTCGACCGGTGGGTCTCAAGTGTGGTGTAGTCTTGGGGCATGACGGTTTTGCTTGTCGGGGTGGCGATGGCGGTCGGGCAGCAGGTCACGATCCCTCCGTATCCTGACCTTTCGTCGGCGGAGGTGTTCCGCGGCGACTGGTTGGTCGACCGTGTGGGCACGCTCGCCAAGGCGTACCGGGGGCCCGGGGCGAACGAGGTGACGATCGACAACGGGCTTGTCCGGCGCACGTTCCGGGTGAGTCCGGACGGGGCGACGGTCGATTTGCAGAACGTCCAGACCCGGGAGCGGTTTTTGCGGGCGGTGAAGCCGGAGGCGGTCTTGCGGATCAACGGGAAGGACTATCCGGTCGGGGGGTTGAAGGGGCAGCCGAACCTGGCGTTTTTGAAGCCGGAGTGGTTGGACAAGATGGTTCCGAACGAGGTGGGTTTCCACCTGGTGGGTGTCACGATGGGGCCGGTTTCGAAGCCGTTCGACTGGAAGCGGTCGCGTCCTGGCTCTGACGCGATCTGGCCGCCTCGGGGTGTCGCGTTCAAGATGCGGTACACGAGCAAGGACTTTCCTGAGGTGATCGTGGAGGTGCAGCACGAGCTGTACGACTCGCTCCCTGTGCTGATGAAGCGGGTGGCGGTGAGGAACTTTGGCGCCCCGATGGAGATCGAGGCTTACCAGTCGGAGATCTTGGGTGTTGTGGAGCCTGAGAGCAACGTCGAGTCCTCACGGCATTGGGAGTCGGGCAACCTTGAGCCGCTGACGGACTATTCGTTCCACAGCATGACTTACAAGGACGGGGACCACACGAGCCGGTGGTTGGAGGACCCTGAGTACAAGACCCAGGTGAACTACCTGCTGAAGACGCCGTGTCTGTTCAGCTCTGGCCCGGAGCTGGGGCCGAAGGTGTTCTTGCGTCCGAACTCGGTGTTTGAGAGCCACCGATCGTTTGTGATGCTGCACGATTCGACCGACCGGGAGCGGCGAGGGTTGGCGATCCGGCGGTTCTTTCGTCTGCTGAGCCCGTGGACGACGGAGAACCCTTTGATGCTGCACCTGACCAGCACGAACGAAGGGGTTGTGAAGGAGGCGATGGACAAGGCTTCTGAGGTGGGGTTCGAGACGGTGATCTTCTCGTTCGGGTCTGGGCTGACGATGGAGGACGCGAGCCCAGCGAACATCGCGAAGTTCCGGGAGTTCTCGCGGTACGGGCACTCCAAGGGGCTGGAGGTCGGTGGTTATTCGTTGCTGGCGAGCAGGAGCATCGACGCTGAGAACGACGTCATCAACCCTACGACGGGCAAGCCGGGGGGCGCTGTGTTCG
>CAZGER010000303.1:0-2878 GCA_964524565.1 uncultured Chthonomonas sp.
GTTCACAATGGATTGCGACCTGTTCAACTGGGTCGTCACCCGGCTCTGACCTGGCCTTAGCAGCAGTCTTGGGAGCGGCCGACCTGGCCGCTCCCAGTCTTTTTGGCACCCTCCTGCCGGGGCAAAACGTAAGTAGAATTGGCTATGCGTGCTGCTTGGAAGGTCGGATTGTTCGTGGTCTTCTTCGCCGGCTTGGCTGTGACGCTTCTTCTTTTCATGCGTGTGAGCGTCTTTGGCAAGCGGTTCAGCACCTATTACGCCAAGTTCGGCGATGCTGGCGGGGTGATCGAAGGCTCGGCGGTGATGCAGTCCGGCGTCAGGGTCGGCCAGGTGGCCCGTGTCCAGTTTGCCGACGACGGTCAGGTGATGGTCAAGCTGGACATTTTCTCCGGCCACCGAATCCCAGCCGGCACGACAGCGAGCATCCCTGGCTCGATCATCTCTCTGGGCGAACGACAGCTAGTGCTGAACGTGCCGAAATCGAGCAGCGGAGTGATCCAGCCGGACAACGAGGACAAGCCGATCCCTGGCGTCGCTATCAACGCGCTGGACGGGCTTCTGCCGGGGCTCGACACGACGATGGAGCAGGTCAACAAGACACTTGTTGCCGTCCAAGACCTGCTGGGCGACGAAGAGCTCAGGGGAGGGCTCTCCAACATGCTCTCGACGGGGGCTGAGACAACGGCCAAGTTCGGCGAGGTGGCTGACACTCTGAACTCGACTTTGGCCAGGAGCGGCAGGGGGATCGACTCGATGATGGCCTCTATGGCCAGGACCCTGAGGAACCTGGAGGATGTCAGCGTCAGCGTCCGGCGGATCACCACCGACGGGAAGTTGGAGGCCCAGGCAAACGAACTCCTGGCTACGGTCGGAGCGGCGGCCAAGGAAGGGAAGGCGCTCGTCGAGGACCTGCATTCCATGACCAACGACCCTGAGATGAAGGCCTCGCTCAAGGAGACGATGGCGAACTTCCAGTCGATGAGCGAGTCGGGCAAGAAGATGGCCCAGGACGGGGAGATCATCACTGCGAACGGTGTCGATGCCTCTCAGCAGGCCAAGGAGATTTTGGCAAAGGCGAACAAGCTGGCGGACGAGGTGGCCAAGCTTGTTTCGGACGTGAAGGGGAAGGTGGACGATGTCGTGCCGGGGGCGACCCGGAACCTGATCCCGTCGGTGGGGATCGACGGTGACCTTTCTTACGACACGAACACCAAAAAGGTCCGCTCGGACGTCACGCTCCGTGTCCCGGCAGGGAAAGAGACGCTGCTGCTGGGGATGTACGACGCGTTCGAGTCGAACAAACTGACTTTGCAGCTGGAGAAGTCCCTGAACTCCAGGACGGACCTTCGGTACGGGGTCTACGCCTCCCGCCCCGGGGTTGGGGTATCTTACGAGGTCGCGCCCAACCTAGTGTTGAGAGGCGACCTGTACGGTTTGAACGACCCCCGGATGGACGTTCGTCTTCGGTACGACGTGTCTACCGGAAACTATGTTTGGGTGGGAGTCGACAAGCTACTGGGTCGGAACTCTGTCTCGCTCGGTGTCGGGATCAAGCGGTAGGAACTCTCGTCATGAAAATCATCTTGCGTCAGGCAGTGCCCAAGTTGGGCAAGGAAGGCCAGGTCGTCAATGTCAAGCCTGGTTACGCTAGGAACTTCCTTTTTCCCCAGGGGATGGCTGTGGTCGCCGACAAGAAGCAGCTTGAAGTCGTCGAGCGCAGAAACGCCAGGCTGAACGAGAAGCTCGCCGAGGGCCTTTCCGCCGCGGAGTCTGTCCGTGACAAGGTTACGGGCAAGACGGTCCGGATCGAGACCAAGGCCGGCCCGGACGGGCGGCTGTTCGGGGCAGTGACCGACCAGAACATCGCCGACGCGGTCAAGGAGCAGCTTGGGCAGGAGGTCGACAAGAAGGCCGTTCTGATGCTCAGGCCGATCAAGAGGCTCGGAAGGTATGACATCGAGCTTGATGTCCACCGGAACGTTTCCATCGACATCAAGGTCGTCGTGTTCGACCCCGAGTTCATTGAGCTCGACGAGGCTCTGCCCGAAGAGGAAGCCCCGGTAGCCGAGCCTGTCGCAGTCGCGGCGGTCGAGGCTGCGCCGGTTGCAGAGGCTACGGAAGAGCCTGCCGAAGAGACCGTCGAAGAGTCTGGCGAGTAACCCCTCACCAAACTTTTGCAAACGAACCCAGCATGCATGCTGGGTTTGTTCTTTTTGCCCCCACGAAAGGTGAACCTGCAATGAGACGGGGCCGAGAATGAGTATGTCGACGAGCATCAATCATGACTCTTGGGAACATCTTGTTGGTCGGGCTGGCGATCCTCTCCACTGCCGCGACCGCCGCGATCATGGTCACAGGAATCCGTCGGGGGCGACCGTGGAAACACGTGCCGCTCTTGGGCGTGGTGAGCCTGATGCTGATCGGGCTTTCCTGGGGCTTGATGCGGACGAACCGGGAGTCGCTGCGCAACGCCGAGCTCGGTCGGTTGACTGTGCTGTCGACCGTCGCTTCGGCTGTCGTCAAGTATGAGCTGAACGAGCACGACGGGTCCTCTGTCCAGCTGCAAAGGGTCACAACGCTGCTTTCGACGCTGAAGGAGAGCATGGATTCTCTTCAGGGCGTCACCTTGGCCAAGCGCACGCCGGACGGGAACATGGTGGTTTTTGCCACGACGGACACTTCTGGCAGCATCAAGGTCGGCGGCGTCTTGCAGGAGTCGGCAAAGGACTTTGCGCAGGCGTGGGAAGGCAAGCCGTACGGTGTTTGGGTGCCAGGGACCGAATGGGACGCCATCACTGCCAGCCCGGTGGACTCGGACAAGAACCCGTCTATCCTGATGTTCGCCAAGTACGACTCGTCGAACTCCGCGAGCCTTCTT
>CAZGER010000304.1:0-2876 GCA_964524565.1 uncultured Chthonomonas sp.
GCTCAGATAGTAGATGTTCCCCCTCGTCAACAGGTACTTCAGCCCGAACAGGACGACCACCCCGATGCAGCAATAGCCGAGCGTCCGGATGGCCGCGTCTTGTCTGGCCGTCGTCTGAGACTCGGACTCCTCGGTCGCGCCAGCCCTCTGGATCGCTTCTGACACCCGGTCGGTCGGGAGCGACAGCTCCTTTGCGATCGCCTCTGCCTGGGTGTCTGACCTCAGCTTCACGACGTCGACCTTCACCGGCGCGGCGTCGCTGATGGCGTTGAGGGCAGTCGCCGTGAGCAGGAGCGTGCCGCCGGTCAGCAGACTGGCAGCGATCACGCACAATATCCCCTTGACAATAGACGACTTCTGCTTCCGGAGGTCGGCAGCGATTCGTCGGTCGAGAGGGCGGAAGAGCTTCAACTAGAAATCTGCCTGGCCTGCGGCCCGGTGGAACGGGATGACGTCTCGGATGTTCTTCATTCCGGTGAGGTACAGCAAGAGCCGCTCGAACCCAAGCCCGAAACCGGCGTGAGGCACCGAACCGAACCGCCTCAGATCCAGGTACCACCAGTACGCTTCTTTGGGCAGGCCAAGCTCGTCGATCCTGCGTTCAAGACGTTCCAGCCTGTCTTCCCGCTGTGACCCACCGATCAACTCACCGATCCTGGGCACGAGGACGTCCATGGCCCGGACGGTTTTGCCGTCGTCGTTTTGGTACATGTAAAAAGCCTTGATGTCCAGCGGGTAGTCCCCGACGATCACGGGGCGGCCGACTTTCTTCTCGGTCAGCCAGCGTTCGTGCTCGCTCTGCAGGTCGGATCCCCACGAGACCGGAAACTCAAAGTCTTCTCCGGAGGCCTCGAGCATCTTGACCGCCTCTGTGTAGGTGATCCGCTCGAACGGCGATTCCACAACGTGCCGGAGGGTTTCGAGCAGAGTCGGCTCGATTCTCTGGTTGAAGAACTCGATGTCGGCCGGCACTGAGTCCATGACGTCGGAAATGACCTGGCGGACGAACTCCTCTGCCAAGGTCATGTTGCCTTCGATGTCGCAGAACGCCTGCTCCGGCTCGATCATCCAGAACTCGGCAAGGTGCCTGGGAGTGTGGGAGTTCTCCGCCCGGAAGGTCGGACCGAAGGTGTAGACGTTGGTCAGGCCAAGGGCGTGGGTCTCGACGTTCAACTGGCCTGAAACGGTCAGGAACGCTGGCTTTCCGAAAAAGTCGTTGGCAGGGTCCGGATCCGTGATGTTGTACCGCTTGCCGTCAACGGTCTCGACCGCCTCCATCGAGGTCGTGACGGCAAACATTGCGCCAGCACCCTCGCAGTCGCTGGCCGTCACGATGGGCGTGTTCACCCACGAAAAACCTCGTTCGTGGAAGAACTTGTGCACCGCCCACGCCGCGCGGTCCCGAACCCGGGAGACTGCCCCGAACGTGTTCCCACGGACCCGGAGGTGCCCGATCTCGCGCAGGAACTCCATCGTTGCGCCCTTCTTTTGGAGCGGGTACGAGGCAGGGTCGGAGTCGCCGTAGATCTCCAGCGCGGACGCTTTGAGCTCGACAGCCTGACCGCTGCCTGGAGACTCGACCAAGGTTCCGTCGAACCTGGCGGCCGCGCCGGTCGTGAGCCGTTTGACCACGTCGTCGGAGAAAAGGCCAGCCTCGATGACGACCTGGAGGTCGTTGAAACACGAACCGTCGTTCAGCTGCACGAACGTGACGCCCTTGCTGTCGCGGCGTGTCTTGACCCAACCGTAGGCGGAGCATTCGACACCTGGTTGCTTGGACATGAGGTCCCGCAGATATTCCCGACGATAGTCCATGAACCTTCAATTGTACTTGCGAGGCACGCGGCGGGCCCACCGGACGGAGACCGAACCACGGTGCGCCGGATGGCGTACTATTGCGTTGGATGCTCACGCCCTACGACTGGCAGGAAGGCATTGGCCACCGGGCCAGTTATGTCGAATCCAAAATCCGAGCCGGCATTCCTGTTTTGGCCGCTTCGGTCCCGGACGGGATCCTCATGGCGACGTTCCGGTTCCAGACGAACAAGATCGCGGAGATTTACGACCGGATCGGGTTTTCGGGGATCGGACACCAGAGCGACATCGAGGCGCTTCGGGTCGCATCGATCGAGTTTTGCCACCAAGAGGGGTTCAGGCGAAGCGAGGACGACGTCACGGTCCAGAGGCTTGTCGCACGGCTTTCTGAGCCGGTCAAGAGCGCGTTCGCCGACCTGAACAAAGCCCCGATCGTCGCGAGGTCGGTGTTTTGTGAGGTCAACCAGAACCTTGCTGACGACCGGTTCTACAGCCTTGACTACGATGCCGACTTTCACCGGTTGCCGGGCGTGGCGATCGTTGCGGGGAGCCCTGAAGCCGAGTCTGCGATCGAGGCAGCGCTTGGTGGCTACGACTTTTCGAAGGCTGGTCAGTCTGAGGCTCTGGCGAAGTTGCGGGACAGCGTCTTGGCCGGGATGGACCCGTCTGGCGAGTTGGGCGCTGCGGGGCAGTTGCCCGAGGTCACGTTTGAGTCTGTCCTGCTGAGCCGGGACGCTGGCAGGGCGAGGCGGTTTGTCCGGCTGAGCCCTACTGACGACTAGCGCAGGTGGCCGATCAGGAGGGCGACGTCTGAGGGTCGCACGCCGGGCACGCGGCTTGCTTGGCCAACGGTGGACGGGCGGACGCGGGTCAGTTTTTCGATGCTCTCGAAGCTGAGTCCCTTGGCCTTTGCAAAGTCGAAACCGGTCGGTATGGCGAGGTTTTCAAGCCTTCTGGCCGCTTCCACCTCTTCGGTCTGGCGCTTGAGATAGCCTTCGTAGATCGCGGCGATCGCGAGCTGCTCCATGGCCTCAGAATCGATTTTTGGGGTGCCACTGGAC
>CAZGER010000305.1:0-2848 GCA_964524565.1 uncultured Chthonomonas sp.
AAAGACGGCTTCAAGTTCCCCCACCTCCCCGCCACCCACTCCCCCCAAGACTGGGCCACCTTCCGCGAGGCGACAACCCCGCCCCTCCGACAACAAGACTGCCTCCCCCTCCGCAAAAAACAGGAGTTCTATCTCCCCATGGTCCCCCAAGGCGGAAACTGGCGGAACCTCCCAGAACCGCTCCAGGCCAAAGCCCTGGGCGGAGCCTTCTTCGCCGGCGGGGGACGCGTAGGCTTCTACCGGCGCCTCGCATGGGACTCCCCAAGCCCGACCCTCGTCACGTCGCCCGTCATGCCCGCCACCCTCCTCGCCCACCCCTCCGAAACCCGGGCGGTCTCCCTCCAAGAGTACATGCGCATCCAGACTTTCCCCGACGACTGGGTGACCCACGGCTCCCTCCAGGCACGCTTCAGGCAGATCGGCAACGCCGTGCCCGTCCAGTTCGCAAAAACGATCGGAGAACACGTCACCGCCGCCTGGGAAGGCAACCACGTCCCCAAGTCCCAGCTCGCCTCCTGCCGCTACCGCGACACCAGCGAACTCGCTTGGAAGGCCAAGTACAAGTTCGGCGAACCGCTCCTCCTCTCCACCGCCTAGACCGACCCGCCCGTAAAATAGGCTGTGCAAGATAACAAGTCGTTCCTCAAGGGCCTTGCCGTCGGCCTCGCCCTCGCCGTCGTCTTCACCGCAGGAAGGGTCACCGCCCAGGTCGATCCCTCCCTCGGCGTCTACAACTCAGAACTCCGACAAATGCTCTCCGAGTTCAAAGCCTTCCGACAAGACTTCAACTCCCTCAGGTCAGAAGGAATGCCCATCAAAGCCAGGTTCGGAGACGAGATCACCGTCAAGGTCAAACCCGACACCTTCGCCACCATCCCCGTCGAGATCAAAGGCGAGGTCAACGTAAAAAACCGCTGAGGTCCCAAAGAAAACAACGCCCTCGACCAAATCCCCGTCTAACAGATTGCAATGAAGCAACCGGTGCCCTCAACCTCGGCCGTGCCGTGGGGCTCCCTCCTGAGTCTTGTCACCGCCATCCTCTACGGTGTGTCACCCATCGACCTCCTCCCAGACGTCATTCCCCTCCTGGGATGGGTGGACGACGCCATCGCCGTCCCTGCCTTCCTCGGACTTTCCCTCCTGATCTTTGTCAGGCACCGACGCCTCCTCAAAACAAGGCAGCCACAAACCGTCGACGTCCCCGCAAGGGTCCCCGACATCCCCCAAACCTACGACCAGGCCACACCCTAAAAAACAGACCGGCCCGGTGCAGATTGCACCGGGCCGGAACATCAGTCTCTAGCGTCTAGTGGCCCGCGCTCTTGCTCGCCACTTGCGGGTCCAGCTTGATCGCAGGGCCCATCGTCGAACTCACCGCCACGCTCAAAAGATAACGGCCCTTGCTCGTCGAAGGCTTCGCCTTGATCACAGCGTCCAACGCCGCGTTCAGGTTCTCCAAAAGCTGCTCCTCGGTAAAGTTCGCCTTCCCGATCTGCAAATGGACGATACCGGCCTTCTCAGCACGGTACTCGAACCGGCTCGCGCTCTTGATCTCCTTCACCGCCTGACCGATCTGGTTCGTCACCGTGCCGTTCCGCTTGTTCGGGGTCTTGGTCCCCAAAAAGCGCCCGACCTTGCCGATCTGCGGGGCCATGTCCTCCGCCGCGATCATCACGTCAAACTCCTTCCAACCGTCCTGGATCTTTTTGATCAGGTCCTCGTCGCCGACAAAGTCAGCCCCGGCTGCCTCCGCGTCCTTCGCCTGGTCGCCCTTGGCCAAAACGGCAACGATCTGGTTCTTCCCGGTCCCGTGCGGCAAAGTCGACGTCCCGCGAACGTTCTGGTCGCTCTTCCTCGGGTCGATCCCAAGCCGGATCGCAAGGTCCACAGACTCAGGGAACTTCGCCGTGGCCGTCTTCTTCACCAAAGCGATCGCCTCGGCAGGATCGTGCAGCTTGTCTTGGTCGAGGGTCGAAACAAGTCCGGCAAAACGCCCGGAGTGCGGCTTCTTCTTCTTGGTTCTTGGCATTGTTAGCCTCCGTGGTCAATGGCGGGTGCCTACCACAGGCCACCGATGATACCGCCACCCCAAAAACATGCCAAGGGTCCCGAAAGAACCACCCAAACCCCGTAACCCTGCCCAGGACGCTCAAAGATCCACCCGTACAATCTCCTCCGACCACCGAGGTCGCCTGCAACCGATGCAACGGCGCAGGGACAGGAGCAACGACCCAATGCAGAACACTTTCGCAATCCTTGGATCAGGCATGCAAGGCACAGCCGCAGCCTACGACATCGCCAAATACGCCCAGGAACCAAAAATCTACGTCGGAGACGTCTCCTTCGACCAAGCAAGGCACAGCGCAGAACGCGTCAACAACCTCGTCGGCAGGGAAGCCTGCATCCCGCACCAGGTCAACGCCCTCGATGCAAACGACCTCGCCAAGTTCCTAGAGGTCTCAGACATCGTCATCTCGTGCGTCCCCTACTGGATGCACCCG
This sequence comes from uncultured Chthonomonas sp., assembly GCA_964524565.1. Classification (GTDB taxonomy): domain Bacteria; phylum Armatimonadota; class Fimbriimonadia; order Fimbriimonadales; family Fimbriimonadaceae; genus UphvI-Ar2. The sequence continues at coordinate 2,502 of CAZGER010000305.1, forward strand.
CGCATCGCAAAGGTCGCGATCCAAACGATCACAGACATGGTCGACCTCGGCGGGAACACCGACATCACCATGCAGACCCTCGACATGGACCTCGCCGCTAAAGAGGCAGAGGTCACCCTCGTGCCAGACGCGGGCCTGGCACCAGGGCTTGTCAACAACCTCGGCCTCTACATGGTCGAAAACCTCGATACCGTCGACTCGGTCAAGCTCTACTGCGGGGTCCTCCCCCAAAACCCCGTCCCGCCATTCAACTACAAACTCACCTTCAACATGGAGGGTCTTGTCACAGAGTACGACTACGAGGCCGTCGTCCTCCGAAACGGCAAGATCGCCAAGGTCCCGACCCT
>CAZGER010000306.1:0-2831 GCA_964524565.1 uncultured Chthonomonas sp.
CCCGCGGGCGTGGAGGCGCCCACGCAGCCGCCGACGATGGCGGCGTAGTCGAGGGGGTGTCCATGAGGGCCTCCAGCGTCAGGGCTCCGGCGATGTTGGCGACCTCGGCGGCGCGAACGGCCCGGCAGACCGCCAGAGCGCCGACCGAGCACAGGGCCTGGGTGCCGTTGAGGAGGGCCAACCCCTCTTTTGCCCCCAGCTGGACAGCCGAGATCCCTGCATCGGCAAGGGCGGACGCAGCAGGGCGGACGGTGCCCTGGTGGCGCACGTTTCCTTCGCCGATCACGCCCATCGCAAGGTGGGCAAGTGGCGCAAGGTCGCCGCTCGCACCGACCGAGCCCTGCTCAGGGACGATCGGCAAGACGTCGGCGTTGAGCATGTCCACGAGAGTCTGGAGCACCTCCAACCGGATTCCGGAGCAGCCGACAGCCAGGACGTTGGCTCGCAGGGCCATCATGACCCTGACTTCTTCGCTGGGCAACGGCTGTCCCACACCGCAGGCGTGGGAGCGGACGAGGTTGACCTGGAGTTCTGCCAGGCGGTCCGGCGGGATCGGGATGTCGGCAAGCTTCCCGAACCCGGTCGTGACGCCGTAAACGGAGGCGTTCTTGGCGACGATCGCTTCGATCGTGGCGCGGGAGGCTTCGACCTTGGGCTTGGCGGAGTCTGCGATTTTGACTTTGGCTCCGGCTCCGATTTGCGCAAGGGTCTCAAGTGAAAGGGGTGTCCCGGCCAGTTCGATCACAGGCTGATTGTACGCCGGAGCGAAAATCACGGTCGGCCCCGCGCCCCTGGACGTGTAACATAACGTGGTTTCATGGACTTTCAGCAGGAATCAGGCAACTGGGGCGCGGCCAAGAAGTTCCGCCTCATCATTCGCGAGCAGGGCCAGACGAGGGAGATGGGCGGCAACGAGATGTCGCTCGCAGTCGGAATTGTCGACAACATCATGATGAACGCGCTGGACACAGGCGCGAGCGACATCCACCTTCAGCCCGAGCGAGACCAGTTGCGGATCAGGTTCCGCCAAGACGGTGTGCTGCACGACAACGGCCAGCTGCCGCCCGAGCAGGCCGCCAACGTCGTGGCCAGGCTCAAGCTGGCTGCGGGGATGCGGATCGACGAGCAGCGAGAGCCGCAGGACGGTCGTATCGACATGGAGTACAGCGGCCGCCGGCTGTCTGCCCGTGCCTCGTGCGTGCCGGCGCTGAACGGCGAAAAGTACGTCATGCGACTCCTTGACCCCCAGGCAATGAGGGTCGATCTGGACGTTTTGGGCTTTCAAGAAGAGACACTCAAGCGGTGGCGGGAATCCATCGCCGTGCCGTACGGACTGATCCTGGTCACTGGCCCTACCGGGTCCGGTAAGACGTCGACGCTCTATGCCTCGCTGAACACCTTGGACAGAAAGGCGCGGAACATCGTCACTGTCGAGGACCCGATCGAGTACGAGTTCGACGACAACATCGCCCAGGTCCAAGTGACCGAGAAGATGCCGTTCCCCCGTGTGATGCGGGCGTTCCTGCGGCAAGACCCTGACGTGATGATGGTCGGTGAAATCCGCGACCCAGAATCGCTCTCGATCGCCATCCAGGCGGGCCTGACCGGTCACCTTGTGTTGAGCACGCTCCACACGAACAACGCGCTAGAGGCCGTCGGTCGCATGGTCGACATGGGGGCGGAGTGGTACTTGATCTCTGGCGTTATCGTGGCGATCCTCGCCCAGCGGCTTGTCCGCAAGGTGTGCCCCAAGTGCTCCGAGCCGTTCCCCTACCCGCGTGAGGAGCTCGAGATGATCGGGATCGGCGCCGCGGACATGGGTAGCGCGAACCTCTTGAAGGGCAAGGGCTGTCCGGAGTGCAGAGGATCTGGGTTCAAAGGAAGGATCGGTATTTTCGAACTGATCGTCGGCAACCGGGAGTTCAAGCAGGCGATCATCAACAAGTGCGACTACCCGGAACTGCTCAAAGTGGCCAGGAACCAGGGGTTCTACACCATGATGGAGGACGGCAAGACGAAGGTTCTGAAAGGGCTGACGACTCCGGAAGAGGTCGCCAAGGCGGTCTTGACCCAAGCGATCGAGTAGAAGGAACCTTTCCGGGAATTTCGAATACTGGCCTAACATGTCAAAGGGGCTCCGACGGATCTGGGTGGTGGGCGGCGCGGTCATCGCCGTCGCCGCGGTCGGCGCTTCGCCCTACTACATATCAAAGTACAAGGAGTACCGGACCGGCGTGGGAGACCCGGCCTCGCGCCTTCCGCAGCTCCGCCTGGCCGCGCAAAAGGCAGGGCTAGACCTTTTACCAGAAGGCGCGGAGGCCACCAACCCGCCCAACGTGCGGCTGTTCAAGTGGATCAAAGAAGAGCTAAAGCCGGTGTCCGAGGCGATGGACGCCAGGGTCGATCCCAAGCTCGGAAAGGCGATCCTTGAGAGCGAGATCGGCTCGATGCTCGCCACTTCAGAGTCGGAGGCGCGAGGCAGAAACGTGCCATCGCCGCAGGACTTGATCGTCTATCCGACAACGATCACTGAGCGTAAGATTGCCGCGAACGTCGCGCGTTACGGCTACTCCGCGATCGAGGCAGGTGACGCCCAGTCGGCGTTGAAAGCAGTGGGGTTCTTGTCGTCGATCAGCCGCGTGATGGTCCGGGACAACTCGGCGCACGGGGTCGCTGCGATCTTTGGCACCCAGGTGGACGTCTGCCGCTTGTCCTACCTGTTGTGGTCGAGGGCACTGCTCGACGAGGCACAAACGCACGAGCTGCTCAAGGTGTTTGAAGACGAGTCAACGTCGCCGCGCCTGGACGCCTTTCTCCAGTTTGAGTTCGAC
>CAZGER010000307.1:0-2830 GCA_964524565.1 uncultured Chthonomonas sp.
TGCCGAATACGAAAATCCCAACGGCAACGCCATCCGCCCGCCCGACCATCACCCCGTCACAGCCCGTCGAGTCCAGCATCCGCCGCGCGTCCGCCGCCGTCTTCACGTCCCCGTTCCCGATCAAGGGGATCGTCAAAACCCTGCGCAGACTCTCGATCAACCGCCAGTCCGCCTCCCCCTCAAACCCCTGCTTGGCAAACCTGGCGTGCAGCGTCATCATCTTCACACCGCAGTCCTGGAGCCGCGCCGCAAGCTCCGGAGCAGTGAACACCCCGTGCTCGAACCCCGCCCGCACCTTCACCGACACCGGCACCGAAACCGCCCCCACCACCGCCCGGACAACCTCGATCGCAGTGCCGGGATCGCGCAAAAGCGCCGCACCCGCCCCCGTCCGGCACACCTTGGGGACCCAGCACCCCATGTTGATGTCCACCAGGTCCGCCCCCATCCCCTCGGCGACCCTCGCCGCCTCCGCCATCTTCTCAGGCTCGCTCCCAAATATCTGGATCCCCAAAGGACGCTCGGAAGGGTGGACCCGCATCTTCTGGATCGTCCTGTCAGGGTTAAAGTGGATCGCCATCGCCGAGACAAACTCGGTGAACATCAGGCCCGGGTTGGCCGTCTCCTTGCAGATCAACCGGAACGCCAGGTTCGTCACGTCCTCCATCGGTGCCAAAAGAAGCGGCACACGAACCTCCAAACCACCCACCAAAAAACCAGGATAGACCCGACTCATACTCGCCAAAAGGACACCGATTGTGGCAGAGAAACCCCGCCCCACCAAGGTAGAACCTACCAGGAAGCCATGCCCGCCACCCCCGACCGCCCGACCAAGGAAACCACCCTGCACCAAGGCTGGGAGTTCCGACAGTCCGCTAAGACCGTCGGCTTCTGGCGGCCCCAGGTCAAAGACCCAGGTTGGATGCAGGCCCAAGTCCCTGGCAACCTCATCCAAGACCTGGCCCTCAACGGCGTCCTCCCCGACCCGCTCACCCTCCGGCACGAGCTCGCCTGCCAATGGGTCGGCGAGTCCGAATGGACCTACCGCTGCGAGTTTGAACGGCAGCCCGCAGGACACCGCACCGCGGTCCTCAAGTTCGCCTGCCTCGACACCCTGTGCACCGTCCACCTCAACGGATCCAAGGTCGCCGCCTCAGAAAACTACTTTGTGCCCCTCCAAATCGACGTCTCAAAGGTACTCCAGACCGGCACAAACTCCCTTGAGCTCCGGTTCGCCTCAAGCGTCAACACCGGCCTCCAAAGGCGCACCGCCTACTGCGAAAAACACGGCATCGACCAAGCACTCGACTACCTGGACGAACGGGCCTTCGTCCGCATGCCGGGACACTTCTTCGCCTGGGACTGGGGCCCCCGTCTCGTCGGCTGCGGAATCCGCGGCCCCGTCACCCTCACCGAGTCCGACGCAAGCCTCCAAGACCTCTCCGTCCACGTCGAAAGCCTGCGAGAAGGCGTCTTCCGCGTCACCGCCCAACCAGTCGGGTGCGAAGCCGACCTGACTCTCGCCCTCGGCCCCGGTGCCAGCCTGGTCCAAGGGTCCCCCGGCGACTGGACGGTCCAAGGTGGGCTCTGGTGGCCCGCCGGACTCGGCCCCCCAACGCTCCACACCGTCACCGCAAAAACACCAGACGGACATACCCTCACCAAACAGATCGGACTCCGGACAATAGACCTCCAAAGGAACCAGGACGAGATAGGCGAGTCCTTCACATTCATCGTCAACGGCACACCGGTCAACGCCCGAGGCGCAAACTACGTCTCCGAGCACGCGACGACCCACCAAAAGGTCGAAGACCTCCGCAAGGACCTCGCCCTCTGCCGAGACCTCAACTTCAACATGCTCCGTGTCTGGGGCGGAGGCGGTTACGCCTCGGACGACTTCTACCAAGCCTGCGACGAACTCGGGATCCTCGTCTGGCAGGATTTTCCATTCGCCTGCATGTACTACCCCGACGATCCAGAATGGCAGACCGTCATCGAGGCAGAAGCCCGGCACAACCTCCACCGGATCAGGCACCGACCAAGCCTAGCCCTCCTGTGCGGGAACAACGAAAACCTCACTATGTGGTTAGGAAAGTGGAGCGCAGGAGGTCCCCTCCCCGACCGCTACATGGGCGAAGAGCTCTACGACCGCGTCCTCCCGAAAGCCGTCCAAGAAACCTGTCCCCACGTCCCCTACATCGCCTCCAGCCCCATCGGGTCAGACCCAGAATCCACCGTGCCAGACGTCAACATGGGTCGGTTTGGCGACAGCCACTTCTGGGAGGTCTGGCACGGCAAAGGCGACTGGTCCAACTACACCGCCAGCGACACCCGGTTCTCCAGCGAGTTCGGGTTTGCCTCTTGCTGTGGCCCAAACGCCCTCGATCAAATGCTCGGCGGCAACCCGCAAGACCCCTGGCCCACCCTCCTCCACCACGACAAGACCGGCAAAGACTGGGAGTTCTTCAAGAGTCTCGTCGCCCTCCACTACCCCCAGCCACAGACCCTCGAAGACTGGATGTTTTCCAGCCTCCTCAACCAACGTGACGCCCTCCGTTTCGGCATCGAGCACTTCCGCCGACTCAACGGCTGCCAAGGGACCCTCATCTGGCAGTGGAACGACGTCTGGCCCGCCCAGTCATGGGCCGTCCAAGATTGGTCAGGCGACCTCAAACCAGCTGCCTACGAGCTCAAACGCCTCTACGCCCCGGTCATGGTGGGCACCTCTCACCTCCCAGGCTCCGACCGCCTGACGGCCTTTGTCGTCAACGACGGCCCGCCCGCAACAGTGACGGTCCTTGCCGAAACTTTCGACCTCCTCACCGGCGCC
>CAZGER010000308.1:0-2810 GCA_964524565.1 uncultured Chthonomonas sp.
CCGATATGGCAAGCGACATATTCATCGTCGTCCAGGGACAAGTCAGGGTCACCACAGTCCACGGAGACCCCATAGCACGCCTCCACCCCGGAGCCATAGTCGGAGAAATCGCCCTGTTCGACAAGGCAGAACGCTCTGCGACCGTCGTCAGCGACGGAGAGTCCACTCTCATCAGGATCCCGGCAGACAGCATCAACCGCCTCATGGACGCCAAGCCAGAGATCGGCGTCCAAGTCCTCAGGAACATCGGCAAGACCCTCTGCACCCGCCTCAGGTCCAGCAACGTCCAGCTCGAAGCCGTCCTCTCAGTCCTCTGAAAGGCGCTGCTCCAAACTCTCCTGCCGCTCCGCCGCCTCAACCAAAGGCTCCTGGCGGTCTTGCACCGTCTCGTCCCGGATAGCGTCCGCCGCCGAGTCGACTAGGATCTTCATCTTCTCCGTGCCCCCCTGCAGCATCCGCCGGAACACCAACGACCCGACAGTCAAGATCGCCCCGATCACCGTAGCACCAACCTCGTAAGGGATCGGGTGCTTCGCCGAAGCAAATGTCGCCATCGTCAAAATGAACGAGACCAGCAGCGAAGGGTACATCGCCGTCATAAACGGCACGAACATCGTCTGCTTCGCCCAAATCCTCGTCCGACCGTTCCTCGATGTCACCCGCAAGGGCCCGAACGCCGTGCCGGACTGCACCTGACCCTGCATCGTCCTGCCGACCTGCATCGGCACCAGACCCTGACCCAGACCCCGCGCCCGACCGCCAAAGCTCCCCGGCTTAAAAAACTGCTCGCTGATCAGGTCAAAGTTCTCCGGGGCAAGCTCACCGTCCACGATCCGCTCGAACTCAGTGCTCAGCGGGACACCCAAAAACCTGAACCCCGCCGTCTGGTGCGCCTCGGGAGTTCCCCGCAACGCCTCACGCAGATAGTGCTCGTCCACCCCCACGTCCTGGGCCATCCGCATCAGCTCGTCCATCGAGATCCCCGGCGAATAGTCCGAACCCGAGTTCGAGTCTTCCTGCAGCTTGGCCGCCTTCACAACAAGCTCCGCCGCCTCCTTCTCGCTGAACATCCTCGGCTTGTCACTCATGCGTGTGGACCTCTTCCGAAGCTTCCGCTTCCGCAGCCACCGGTCCCCCCGCCGCAAGGCTGGAGCGCAATGAACTGTTCTCGTCCGCGATCTGCTTGGCGATCCGCTCCACCCGCTCGTGGGCCCTGTCGTAACTCCGGCCCGTAAAAGCCCCGAACAAGTACACCCACAGTGCAGAGAACAACAGCCAGGCCACCAAAGCCGTCGGGCCAGAAGTAGAAGCCCCAGCTAGCACCGGCACGAACCCGATCAACGCTCCCAGGATCGCGAACGTCGCCCCCAGCTCAGACTTCGCCGTGCAGGTCAGCCGCGTCCGTCCCCCGCGCGACTGCACACCGATCGCACCCGTCACCAGACCCTGCATGAACTTGACCGAAAGCCCCCGCCCGACCTGGCTGATCGCTTGCTGCCCGATGTTCGAATACGCGACCTCCCCCACCTCCTGCGTCACGATGTCAAAGTTCTCCGGAGGCAGCTCCCCCTCGATCACCCGCTCGAACTCCATCGAGAGCGGAAACCCCATAAACGTCTTGCGAACGTCCTTCCCGTCTGAACCGGTCCCCAGCCGAGAGACCGCCCGCACAAGGTACTCCTCCTTCACGCCAAGGTCCGCCGCCATCCGCTTGAGCTCGCCAAAGTCCACACCCGGCGTGTACTCGGCAGACTCCGGGCCGGACTCCTGCATCTTGGCAGCCTCGACTATCAGCTTCGTCGCCTCCTGTTCGCTGAATAGTCGCCGCTCGTCCATCGCCTATCTCTTACCGCCAGAACCAGGGGCCGCGTTGCGGAACCCGTCCCCGACACCCCAAGCGCCCGCCACCCTGGCAACCGCAACAGACTCGTCCGCCTTCCCACCCAAAGCGAACGGCAAAAGCTCGCCGACCAACTCCGCGTCCGCCGCAGGAGGAGCCCAGTCCGCAAAGTGCCGGCCCAAAAACCCTGTGTCGATCTCTCCCTTCACAAACCCCTCGTGCTGCAACACCGCGATCAAAAACCCGATGTTCGTCTTCACGCCCAAAATGTGACAGTCCTTCAGAGCGCCGACCATCCGACGGATCGCCCCTTCCCGGGTCGAAGCGTGGACGACCAGCTTCCCGATCAAGGAGTCGTAGTGCCGACTGATCTCGCACCCGGCCTCGAACCCAGTGTCGAACCGGATCCCCGGCCCACAAGGAGGAGCCACCGCCAACAGCCGCCCGACGCTCGGGACAAACCCGTGTGCAGGGTCCTCCGCCACGATCCGCGCCTCGATCGAGTGCCCCACCAGCGCCGACCTGTCCCCCCGCAAAAGCCCTGCCGAAAGGTCCAGGCGCTCCCCCCGCGCGATCCGGAGCTGCCACTCCACCAGGTCGGTCCCCGTCACCGCTTCCGTCACCGGGTGCTCCACCTGAAGCCTTGCGTTGACCTCCAAAAAGTAGAACTCACCGCTCTCCGGATCGACCATGAACTCGACCGTTCCCGCACCGACATACCCCGCCGCGTGGCACAGCTTCGTCGCCGATTCCCGCATGGCCGACCACATCTCGTCCGTCATCGCCGGCGATCCCGCCTCCTCGATCAACTTCTGGTGCCGACGCTGGATGCTGCACTCCCTCTCAAAAAGGCAAACGACCTGCCCGTGCGATTCCGCCAAGACCTGCACCTCGATGTGCCGCGGACGCTCCACCAGCTTCTCGACCATCATCGATGAGACGCCAAACGCCTTCTCCGCCTCCTCCATCG
>CAZGER010000309.1:0-2808 GCA_964524565.1 uncultured Chthonomonas sp.
GGGGCGAAGGCAGCGGCGCTGCTGGATGGCCGCTTCACGGTGAGTCCGGAGGACATCAGGCGCGTAGCGTATCCGGTGCTTCGTCATCGGGTGCTGACGAACTTTGCGGCCCAGGCTGAAGGCGTGAGCGTAGAGAGGGTGATCGGGGATTTGCTGGAGCACGTGCAGGCTCCGAGGTCCTCGATTCCGGTATAAATCCAATACCACAACAACAGCAACTACAACGGCAACTACAACGGCAACAACATGAACGTTGCCGCAGGCCCCCAGAGCGTGAAGCTGAACGGTGGCTCGAACTTCAACGCGTTCTGCATCGACCTTGACCACTGGAACACGAGTGGTTCCAGCTACGGTGTGAACGTTCTTGGCATCGGTTCGGTCGCGAACTCGACGATGGTGAAGAACCTGTTCGAGAACTTTCTTTCTGACGTGACGAACTCGGTGAACGGGGCGGCCTTCCAGATCGCTCTTTGGGACGCTGTCGCCGACGGTGGCGACGGATTGAACTCGGGCCGGTTCAAGGCGAGCAACCTTTCATCGGAGGTCGCCGCGAAGGTGGGCGTCTATGCCGGAGGCTACAACACGCAGGGCGGCACGCCGTTGCTGTTCAGTGTCTACGACCCGACGAGCCACGGTTACAACGGTAACAAGAACCAGGGTTTGATTTCTGCCGAGGCAGTTCCCGAGCCGGCGACGATGGCCCTTTTGGCCGCAGTCGCAGGTTCGTTCATCAGGCGCAAGCGCAAAGCTTGATCGTCCAGGGCAAAGGGTGTACGGGCGGTTCGGACTTATGTCCGGGCCGCTTGTCGCTTTGCGAGGGCGGCAATGCTGCAAAATGGATCCACTGTGGACGCAAGCCGGTACTTCGACAATGCAGCGACGACGAGTGTCGATCCTGAGGTTTTTGATGCCATGCGGCCGTATTTTTGCGAGCAGTTCGGCAACCCCCATTCGATCCACGGGTTTGGTGTCCGGGCGCACGTTGCGGTCGAGAAGGCGCGGGCGACGCTGGCGGGATGTTTGGGCGCATCTGACCCGAGCCAGATCGTTTTCACGAGCGGTGCGACCGAGAGCTGCAACCTTGCCTTGCGGATGGCGAAGTCTGAGATTTGGATCACGCCTTGCGAGCACTCGGCGGTGCGCGAGCCGGGTCTGGCGGCGGGTGCGAAGCTGATCCCGGCGCACGACGGGCAGCTCGGTGACTTCCCTGCCGGTTCTTCGGTGTACATCATCAAGGTGTGCAACGAGACCGGCGGCGTGACCGACCCGTTGCGGGGGGACGCGGCCTACCGGTTTAGCGACTACACGCAGGCGGTGGGGAAGATCCCTCTGGACATGTCCGGGTTGGACTCGGCGGCTTGCAGCGCGCACAAGTTCCACGGTCCGAAGGGTGTCGGGCTTTTGTACGTGGCGAACCCTGACGAAATCGACCCTTCTCGGGCGCTGATCCGGGGCGGGACGCACGAGCACGGTGCGCGGGCGGGGACGTTGAATGTTCCTGGGATCGTCGGTATGGCGAAGGCGATGGAGCTGGCGGTGGCCAGGCGCGAGGAGACCTGGGCTCACGCGGCGGCTGTGAGGGCCGTTGTGCTGGAGGGTCTTGAGGGCTTGGACGAGTACTGGACGAACGACACGGAGAACCAGATCCCGCACATTTTGAGCTGTTCTTTCCACGGTCTGGCGGCGCAGGCTTTGGTGATCGAACTGGACATGGCTGGGTACGCGACTTCGGCGGGGCCGGCTTGCAGCGCGGCGAACCCGAAGCCGAGCGAGGCCCTGATCTCGATGGGTCTGAACCCTGCGGACGCGCTTTCGACGCTGCGGATCAGTTTTGGTCCAGAGAACACGCTGGAGTCGGCGGCTGGGTTGTCCAAGAGCCTTCGCCGGGCGGTGGAGGCAATCCGGAAGTCCCAACCGGCGACTTCTGGTGCAACCTAGGCCGATTGGCGGGCGTCAATGCTAGTTGGCACAACTTGTGAGTCCCAGTTTCACAAGTGTGATCGGCGGCGCGAGAATCCTCCCCGGGTCCCTTGACAACCTAGAGATGTTCTGTTAGGTTATTTGGGACTGCTATCGGGATGCGTGGTTTTTGCTGGTGCGTCTGGTGTTTCCGGACGTGACTTTTCCCCGCCTGTAGCACAGATTGAGCCATTTTGGGCGTCTAGTATGACTGTAGAAGGAAAACGAGTGAGCGAAGAGCCTTTGGAGAAATCAATGCCGACCCAAGTTCGTCGGGGCAAGGCGATCACTGTGCGCACGCACAGCCGCCATGCTTACATCGATGCCAGCAAGCACATGCTGGACGACGACGATCCGGTGGATGAAGAGCTCCTGGAGATGGAGGCCGAGGAGGAAGAGGAAGAGCCTCGGCGCGATGAAGGCGAAGAACTTGAGATGTGGATGCGGCAGACCCGCCGCGCGCATCTTTTGACCCCTGGCCAGGAGGAAGACCTTGCCAAGAAAGTTCAGGCGAAGGACCTTGCCGAGCAGGAGAAATGGTCGAAGGTCGCTGAGCTTTTGAACCTGGACAAGGACCACGACTTCACGGACTTTGAGAAGAAGGACGTGATGAAGGTGGGGACCAGGGCGAAGCAGCAGCTGATTGAGAGCAACCTGCGGCTGGTGGTCTCGATCGCCAAGAAGTACAACGCCAGGGGGATCCCCTTGGCCGACCTGATCCAAGAAGGCAACCTTGGTTTGATCCGCGCGGTCGAGAAGTTCGACTGGCGCAAGGGGTTTAGGTTCAGCACCTATGCGACCTGGTGGATCCGTCGGGCGATTGCCCGTGCGATCATCAACCAGGGGCGG
>CAZGER010000310.1:0-2485 GCA_964524565.1 uncultured Chthonomonas sp.
CTTCGCTTTGCTCCGCCCCTCCCAGCCCGGCGGCGCAGGGGGTCACGGGAAGCAAAGGTCGGATGGGCGGGGCAAGGAGGCGCGGGGGGCCACGACGAACCAGGGCTGATATGTTATGTCGGGTCTCGGCGGATTCACGCGGCCTTGGTCTGGACTTCTGGCCGAAGCCACGCCATCCCTCGCTGTCGCTCCGGCTGCGCCTCGGGCGGTGGGGGATCGGTTTTAGGCCTGGGAGCGGGGGGTTGTCAGTGCTTTGGTCTCACCTGTTCTTGTCGGCGAAGTCGGTCATGAAGCTGGTGAGCGCTTGCACCCAGTCGAGGGGGACGGCGTTGTAGAGCGATGCCCGGCACCCGCCGACGCTCCGGTGGCCCTTGAGCTCGAGGAAGCCGTTCTTACCGGCCTCTTGCAAGAAAAGGGTCGTGAGGTCCTCGTTTTTGAGGGTGAAGGGGACGTTCATTTGGGAGCGGCAGTCGGGTCTTGCGTGGCCGGTGTAGAAGCCGCTGGAGGAGTCGATTGCCTTGTAGAGGAGGTTGGCCTTTTCGGTGTTCATTTTGCCGACGGCCTCGAGGCCACCGAAGTCGTTCCAATGTTTGCAGACAAGTCCGCAGACGTAGACGGCGAAGCAGGGCGGGGTGTTGTACATCCACTCGCCCTCAATCTGGACCTTGTAGTCGAGCATGGGCGGAACGTTGGAGGCGCAGCGTTCGAGCATGTCTGGCCGGATGGCGACGAGGGTGGCACCGGACGGGCCGAGGTTTTTTTGCGCCCCGGCGTAGACGACGGCGTAGGCGGACATATCGAAGGGGCGGGAGCCGATGCAGCTGGACATGTCGCACACGAGGTCACCGCCGGTTGCCGGATCGAAGCCGAAGTCGACGCCCTGGATCGTTTCGTTCATGGTGAAGTGGGTGTAGCGGCTACCGGAGGTGAAGGGGAGGGTGTCCCATTCCGGGGCTTCGCTGTAGTTGCCGGCTTTGCCGTCCCAGAGGACGTTGACCTCTCCTTCGTACTTGGCGGCGTCGATCCCTTTTTTGCCCCAGGCGCCGGTGCAGACGTAGTCGGCGTGGCCGCCTTTGAGGAAGTTCATGGCGAGCATCGTGAACTGGGTGCTGGCTCCGCCCTGGAGGAAGAGGACCTTGTAGTCTTGGGGGACGCCGAGGAACGACCGGACGTTGGCTTCGGACTCTTCGGCGATCTTGAGATAGGCCTTGCCCCTGTGGCTCATTTCCATGACGCTCATGCCGTCGCCACGGTGGTTGACCATCTCGTCCCGGATTTGCTCAAGGACTGGGACAGGGATCGCGCCTGGTCCGGCAGAGAAGTTGAACTTGCGGTCGTACGGTTGGGCCATGCCGGGAGTTTATCCGAGGCTCGGCCGGGTGTGGGGTTCCTTAGTCAGCCGTTTGAGTCTATGTTGAAGAGCCTGGTGAGGTTTTTGCCGTCGGACCGGACTGAAAAGAGCGCGAGCCCTTTTTCGTCGGTGGCTTGGAAAAGGACTGTCCTGCCGTCGGCGGCCCAGCGGGGCTTTGTCGCTTTGACGCCGATCTGGGAGACGCGGAAGGTGCCGCCTTGGTCCGGATCGTGGACGAAGACGGCGCAGAGTCCTTTTTCGTCGGGGGTTTGGGGGACGACGGAGAAGAGCATCTTGCCGGGGGTGGCGAAGTCGGGGAGGACGCGGTCGATCTTGAGGCCCTTGGGGAGGTCGGCGATCCACTTGTTTGTGGGGATGACGGAGAGGGCGCCGTTTTGGAGGCGGTAGTCGACCCAGCTTCCTCCGAGGTTGAAGACGAGGCTCGACCCGTCGCTTGTGAAGGCGGGAGAAGGGTCTGGCGAGCCTGGGGCGGCGTCGGCGAGCTTGAGGGGCTCGGCGCCTTTGGCGACCTTGACGCCCATGACGGTGCGGGAGTCTGAGGTGTCGGCGACGAAGGCGAGGAACGAACCATTTGGTGAAAAGCTTGGGGCGGAGAGGCTCGCGCCTTGGACTGTGAAGGTGAACTTGGGCTCGCCTTTGGAGTCGGCGACGACGAGGGTCGTGCCGCCTTCTTTGGGGGTGGCGACGTAGGCGACGTACCTTCCGCCTTGGACGACGGTCGGGCCGGTGCCGGGGCCAAGAAGCCTTGGCCCTTGACTGGGGCCTTCGACGATGTAGATGTTCGGCGCTTGGTCCGGGCTTGGTTTTTCGTAAACGATCGGATAGGCGGCGAGTCCTTGGCCGACCACCTGGGCCATGAGTGCGCACAACATGCCTTAAGGACGCGACTGGGTGGGTCATCGGTACGGGCAGGGGTAAGTTTGTCCCATGACTCGTGCGGTGGTGCTGCTCAGCGGTGGGTTGGACTCTGCCACGGTTTTGGCGATGGCCAGGGCAGACGGGCGGGAGTGCCACTGTCTGACGGTCGAGTACGGGCAGAGGCACTCGGTGGAGCTTGAGGCGGCGGTGCGGGTGGCCAAGGCGCTTGGGGCGGCGAGCCACAGGTTTGCGACA
>CAZGER010000310.1:2495-2788 GCA_964524565.1 uncultured Chthonomonas sp.
CCTGGGGGAGTTTGGTGGGAGCGCGTTGACCGGGGACGGGGCTGTTCCGAAGGACTCTATGGGCGGTGGGATCCCTGTCACCTATGTCCCGGCGCGGAACACGGTGTTCTTGAGCCTTGCTTTGGGGCTTGCGGAAGTCATTGGGGCCCCGGAGATCCATGTCGGGGTGAACGCGGTGGACTATTCGGGGTATCCGGACTGTCGTCCGGAGTTTGTGGCGGCGTTTGAGCGGACGGCGAACCTTGCGACGAAGGGCGAGCAGCCGTTCGCGAACCTTGTGAGGGAGCAGTTTG
>CAZGER010000311.1:0-2784 GCA_964524565.1 uncultured Chthonomonas sp.
GTAGGTCTGGCTTTATTGTGTCGCCGAGGGGCAAAACCGTGTAGGATAAGGCTATGGAGAGTTGGTTGTTGCCAATACTCTGCACAAGTCTTGGCATCCCCGCTGGGTGCTGGACCGGAAGGATGAATAGGCGGTCAGGACTTACTTTGGTCGAGACTTTGATTGTCGTTGGCATCGTCCTGCTTCTTTCGGCGGTTGCTTACCCAATTCTGAGTCGCTCGGTTCTGAGTGCGAAGGAGTCGCACGGGATACACAAGATGCGCCAGATCCACTTGGCCCATATGTTGTACCAGGCTGACAACGGAGGGGGAGGCACGTATGGTCTGCCATCCAGCATGGGTCTACCACCCAGGCCCTACACGTATGATTGGTCGAGTAACACCTATTGGTACGCAGCTGCCTCCTACGGCATGAACCATGACCTCCATAAGGCGCCCTGCGCTCCAAATCCGCAATTTGGAGACAAGTACGACACATTTGCCCTTGTGATGGTGGATTTTGACCAGATTGTGCCGAGAGTGCAAGCGTTCAAGGAAAACATGATTATGGTTGTCCACGAACAATGCAGTCCGTGGAACGACTCTTACCAGTACAAACTCAAGCGGTCTTCCGCCGTTCTGCTCTCTGGGAAGGCCGTCGTCAGGACAGGCTACGGGAACATGCTGCTACCTCAGTCTTATGGAGACCCTTTAGAATAACATGAAAACTTCACACATCCCTTCCATTCTTGCCATCTTTTCCCTGATCGCTGGCACCGCAACCGCTGCCTGGTTCAGCTGTGGAGAAAGTGGTATGAACGGCTATACTCAATGCGCCCAAGGCGTCAATGGGTTTGTCGACGGCCCATGGGTGACCAAGACCGCCCACTCAAACTTGCCGTTCGAATGCCAGGAGAGGGTCTTGAACAAGTACTACTGTGTTCAGGCAGACCTTGTCGTGATTGGGGCTAAGTTCACAATCAACAAATTTGACAACATGACTTGCACCGAAGGAGAAAACGATCCCCCATCCCCATGCATAAACCCATAGCTCGCAAGCAGATCTTGCTTCTTGCACTCCCATTACTTGTCGTGGTTGCCGTCACAGTGTGGCTTAAGTGGCCGAAGACCCTTGAGTGGCACGCGCACCGACTGTTTGATTGCATCGAAGCTAACGACGCCCAATGTGTCGCAGGCTACGTTCGGGAAGGCGACCTAAAGCCCATTGGAATGGGTCGCGCGGAGTTCGCCCGCTTTTTTTCCAACGAGGTTTATCCGAGCTTCAGTAAATTCGACTCGGCGAAGCGGGCGAGGTCGACCGAAGTCAACAAAGCATCCATGGGCTTTGAAGAACCAGGCACCATGTCTAACGGCAGCGAGGGCGGAATCGGGTTTACAATGGCGGACACCGACGAGGGAATCAAAGCACCAAATTTGCCTATGTCGTTTTTAGCAGTGCTCGTATCCTATAGATCGTACCGAACATTAACCACCAATAACCTTACAAACTTCAGCGCGGCATATGTTGACTTTTCTAGAAAGCACGGCCCAGAACTTGAAAAGAACTACGGGCTCAAGGGGTTCTTGTTTGACAGGAGGGAGGGTCTGGTTACTTGGCAAGAGAAGGCGCATTACTCTGCGGCAAAGCTACCGCCGGAGGTCCTCGAGACCCTTGACAAGCTCTGAGCCTGAATACATTCAGCCTTACATGCGGAACATGCTAAAGCCCTGTTCGGGGACGGGGGCGTTGCGGGCGGCTTCGATGCCCAGGGCGACGACGCGGCTCGTGTCGACCGGGTCGATGATGCCGTCGTCCCAGAGTCGGGCGGTGGCGAAGAAGGCGTCGGACTCGGTTTGGTACTTTTGTAGGGTCGGGGCCTTGAACTCGGCCTGTTCGGTTTCTGTCATCGTTTGTCCGTTTGCGGCCATTTGGTCGAGTTTGACGGTGAGGAGGACGCTCGCCGCCTGTTCTGCCCCCATGACGCTGATGCCGGCGTTGGGCCACATCCAGAGCTGTCTGGGCTGGTAGGCCCGGCCGCACATTCCGTAGTTCCCTGCCCCGTAGCTTCCGCCGACGATCACGGTGAACTTGGGGACGTTGGCAGTGCTGACGGCGGTGACGAGCTTTGCCCCGTGCTTGGCGATGCCCTCGTTCTCGTACTTTCTGCCGACCATGAACCCGGTGATGTTTTGGAGGAACACGAGGGGGATCTGCCTTTGGCAGCAGAGCTCGATGAAGTGGGCGCCTTTTTGGGCTGACTCGGAGAAGAGGATGCCGTCGTTGGCGAGGATTCCGACCAAGTGTCCGTGGAGGCGGGCGAACCCGTCGGTCGCCACGCACTTGAACACCCCGCGCGGTCCGAACCTGGCCTTGAACTCTTGGAAGCGGGAGCCGTCGACGATCCTGGCGAGGACCTCGCGCATCTGCATCGGCTGTTTGGTGTCGCTTGGGACGAGGGAATAGAGTCCTTTGGGGTCGTAGAGCGGGGGTTCGGGCGCAACCGGTTCTGGCAGGCTGAGCCTGCGGCCGGGGCCGAGGCTCTCGACGATGTTGCGGACGGTGGCGAGGGCGTCCTCGTCGTCGTCGGCCATGTGGTCGGCGACGCCGGAGAGCCGGGTGTGGACATCGGCCCCTCCGAGGTCTTCGACGGAGACCTCCTCTCCTGTCGCGGCTTTGACCAGCGGTGGCCCTCCGAGGAAGATCGTTCCTTGTTGGCGGACGATCACAGCCTCGTAGGACATGGCTGGAACGTATGCGCCTCCGGCGGTGCAGGAGACGAGGACAGCGGCGATCTGGGGGATCTTG
>CAZGER010000312.1:0-1874 GCA_964524565.1 uncultured Chthonomonas sp.
AAAACCAAAATCTCCGTATCCCGCATCGTCGGTCATGATCAAGACGATGTTTGGCTTTGGCTGCGCAACTACAAAGCTCGTGAAGACGAACAAAGACACAAGGAGCGCAGGCTGCCGCATGCCCCTAGGGTACCCCTGGTACCTAAGCTCGGATCGAGCAGTCGAGCCGCCCTGTCGCAAGAAAATCGGTCAACCGCAGCTCTGTCGTCTTGATGAACCTGGGAGTCACCGCCTGTACGTCGGACGTGACCATCAGGACAAGCTCGTTGGCCAAAAAAACACCCCTGGCCGCGACCAGCGTTTCGTGCTCTGCCGATGTGATCCCTTGCGCCTCGGGAGGCGTGACACCGGTCGACCAGTAAGCTCTGTCCAGGTCGAGGCTGTTGGGCTTGGCCCGCCAGTAATAGTGGGTGACGCTGCTATCGATGGCAGGCCACCCGAGCACAGCATCATCGAAGTCGAACACGTAGACCCTGTCTCGGCCGAACTTCATGTTCCCAAAGTGGAGGTCGAAGTGGATCGGGATCCGAGGTTGTTTGCGGAGCTTCCGGTAAACCTCCTCAGCCCGCGCGGCGACCTCACGAAACGGGCCGAGATCGATGCCCTTCGCACAAGGACCGAGGTCGAGCGGCCGACCAAAGAGCGCACCAGGAATCTCGTGTAACCGCGCCCCACCAGGCAGGACAAGTGACTCTGCGTGAGTGTGAAGCTCCCTTGTCGCCTGGCCGACCAGCCTGCGGTCGGACCATGGCCAGTCAGCAAACTGGACGAACGCGCCGTCCAGAGCGGGCCTGGGGACAGCCACGATCGGGCACTCGAGCCCTGCCAGAGAGCGGACCCACGCGACCTCGGCACATAACTCCGCCGGCTGCCGGACCGAGTTGATGTTGACCCGCAGCGCATAGTCCTGGCCGTCTTCGTTGGTGACCCGAAACGTCGTGTTGTAGCCGTGGTTGGCAACCCTCATCTTGATCGGCCTGAGTCCAAATCGGGTGGCGAACACCATCGCGTAGGGCCGGACCTGGGCCAGTTGACGCCGGTTTGAAAGCTCTGAGAACCTCATTGCTCGAGCCTCTCGAGTGGGACAGGCGGGTTGGCGATCGGCTGGGCTGCGAGCTTGAGCAAGGCGTAGATGTTATCGTCTGCGGCGATCCTGTTGCTACGCAAAGATCCGCAGGCGCGGCACCGATGGATCAGGGCCCACTCGCCGTCAGACCTGACCCAAACGGCGATTGGTTCCATCAGCCCGGTGCACGGGTTGGCCCGGTCGCCGGGGTCGAGGTCCAAGTGCAGGCTGTGGAGGCAGAAAGGGCAGTGGTTCCGGTGGGCCGTGCCGCCGCCTTCTGGCGGAACGAGCATCGAGCATTCCTTGCACCGGAAATCCTTGGGACGACGATGGCGCGATAGCTTTTTGTCTTTGTTCAATGGGTGTCTGCAGGCGTGCGAAAGCACAGTCGTGCCGGCGGCGGGCCGGTGGAGACATTCGCTGGATCAGGCGCCCCTGCTGGCGCAGGTCGCCCCTAGAATGAGGCTGCAGACATAGGCCACGGGCATTATGTCACATGTTTCCCGGCTGGTCGTGAGGGCCACCGGTAGACTCGGTTTGCATGGATATCGGCACTTTCCGCTACCCGATGCCGGCGAACGAGCCGGTTCTCGGCTACGCTCCTGGCAGCCCAGAAAAGGCCAGGGTCAAACAGGTTCTGGCAGAGCTGAAGGGCCAGACGGCCGACGTTCCAATGGTCATCGGCGGGGAAGACGTGAGGACCGGTGACCTGGAAGAGATGCGTCCGCCGCACGAGCGGGCCCACCTGCTGGGACACTTCCACAAAGGCAACGCCAGCCACATCGAAGCTGCGATCAAAGCGGCTCTG
>CAZGER010000312.1:1884-2753 GCA_964524565.1 uncultured Chthonomonas sp.
CGTTTGAGCCATTCGCGCCCCGCTTCGCCGACTTCAAAGCGGCTCTGGCGACCAAACCGGCGTGGGAGGCTTTGAGCTTCGAGGCTCGGGCGAACATCTTTTTGAAAGCCGCAGACCTGATGGCGAGCAAGTACCGCCAGTACATGAACGGCACGACGATGCTGTGCCAGAGCAAGAACGTCTTTCAAGCCGAGATCGATGCTGCATGCGAAATCATCGACTTTCTGCGCTTTAACGTGCATTTTCTTAGCGAGATTTACACACAGCAACCGATCAGCGGGCCGCAAATGCACAACCGGATAGAGTACCGTCCGCTGGAGGGGTTCGTTCTCGCAGTCACGCCGTTCAACTTCACCGCTATCGCAGGAAACCTACCGACATCTGCCGCCATGTGTGGGAACGTGGTCGTTTGGAAGCCAGCCAACACACAGGTTTACAGCGCGAACATGATCATGAAGGTGCTCAAGGAGGCTGGTTTGCCCGACGGCGTGATCAACCTTGTGTTCGTGGACGGCCCGACCGTGGGGCAGGTGTGCTTCTCGCACAAAGAGTTTGCGGGAGTCCACTTCACCGGCTCGACCGGGGTTTTCAACTCTATGTGGAAAACCATTGGGGAAAACATTCCTAACTACAGGAGTTATCCACGCATCGTCGGCGAGACCGGTGGAAAAGACTTTGTGATCGCCCACAAGTCCGCTGACCCCGACGCGGTTGCGACCGCCTTGTTGCGGGGCGCGTTCGAGTACCAGGGTCAAAAGTGCAGCGCGGCCAGCCGCGCCTACATCCCCAGCAGCATGGCGGACGAGGTCCGGGCCAAGCTGATCGAAGGGGTCAAGTCGTTCAAGGTCGGATCTGTAGAAGATTTTTCG
>CAZGER010000313.1:0-2751 GCA_964524565.1 uncultured Chthonomonas sp.
GATCGGCACGAAGGACCTGAAGGACGCTGGGATCGTGCAGGCGGGGATCCGTCCTGGTGTCGGCGGGGCGGTGAAGCTGAACGAGTTCGCTGCGCGGCGCAAGGGGAAGCCTTTCCGTTATGTCCATCCTGAGTTGGAGGACGTGTTGGGCGCGACTTTGGGGATCGTGGTGTTCCAGGAGCAGATCGACCAGCTGCTTTCGCGGTTCGGTGGTTACACGGGTGACGAGGCGGAGGCGATCCGTGAGGCTGTGCAGAAGCACCACGACCGTCATTTTGAGGGTGAGGCCTGTGTCGGGATCATTGAGAGGATCATGGAGCGGGGGTATCCGGCGCGCGTTGCCAAGGAGGTTTTTGACCTTGTGGCGGGGTTTAAGGGGTATGGGTTTGCGGAGGGCCACGCCCTGGCGTTCGCGGAGGTCTCGGTGCGGTCCGTCTATTGTCAGCAGAACTATCCCGCGCCTTACTTTGCTGCGCTTTTGGACGCGCAGCCAGCGGGGTATTACGGTCCGACGACACTGGCGAACGAGGCGCGGTCACGGGGGGTGAAGATCCTTGGCCCTGACGTGAACCTGAGCGGCAGCGGCTTTTTGGTGGAGGACGTGAGGTCCGAGGAGGAGCCGACGTTGGTCTTTCCTGACGGTGGGATCAGGGTCCCTTTGCGCCAGGTGGCGGGGATCTCTGACCGGACATTGGAGCTTTCGTTGTCCGGGCGTCCGTTTTCATCGATGTTCGACTATGCGGCGAGGGTGCGTCCGGACCGTGACGAGTTGGAGAGCCTTGTCCTTGCCGGCGCGTTCGACTCGGTGTGCGGGCACAGGCGGGCTTTGCTGTGGGCGGTGAACGACGCTCTAGAATGCGGGCGGTCTTGCTGTGGCGAGGGTTGCCTGCCTCTGCTTTTTGACGATCCGCCTTTGCCTTTGGAGCTCGCGGACTTTACTGCGATCGAGCGGGGGTTATCGGAGCGGCGACTGTTGGGGATGGACGTTGACCGCCACTTGATGGCGTTTGAGCGTGAGCGGGTGGTCGCCAAGGGGGGGCTGACGGCAGCGGAGGCATCGGAGCTGCGTTCGACCGATCAGGTCTTTGTGGTGGGGTGTCCGATCAGGCTGAGGTTTCCGCCGACGCAGAGCGGGAAGAGGGTGTTGTTCTTTGACCTGGAGGACGAGACCGGGCTGTTGAACGTGACCTGCTTTGACGATGTTTACCAGCGCGACGGGCACAAGGTTGTCTGCAACCCGTTTGTGACGGTGAGCGGGGTCGCTCAGAACCGTGACGGCCATATTGCTTTTATGGCGGAGCGGATTTTTGCGTATCGTCCTGGGAGTGTGGCGCAGGCGGGTTCTGGCGCGGTGCCGGTGACGATCGGGGACTTTTTGATGGGTTAGAAGTCTGTTGGCTTGAGTCCCTTCTTTTGCTTTCCGAAGCCGAAGGGGGTCGGGTTGTAGGGTTGTTCGAGGGGTATCGGGGCTGTGGCGGGGGTTTGTTTGCCCAGTGACCAGAAGGTGGCGTTGACGAGGAGCCTTCGGAAGCCCTCGTCGAGGAGGTCGGTGGCTGAGCCCATTGTTGTGACGGTGACTTTGAGGGGGAGTCCGGAGCCGGGCGGGTTCGTCCTTGTCCAGACGACGGACATGGGCGGTTTATTGACCGGCTGCTCTGTGCCAAAGACGGTTGTCTTGGTGCCTTCTGCGTCGGGGGAGCCGGGTTTGAGGGAGGCTGTGACGTATCCGAGCGCGAGGACGGTGGCGTCTTCGGGCGGGTGGGCCTCGTAGACGTCGGTGGTGACGAAGACCTTTTCGACGCCTTTCATGACCGGATGGTTGATTGACCCTGGGGTGGGGACTGCCCTTGTGCCCTGGGTGCCGTGGATGCCCCAGTGGGTGAGCCAGGTCTCGCCGAGGACTCTCTTGCCAAACCCACCTGTCGGTGAGTTCCAGGTGTGGTGGCGGTAGGGCGATCCGGGTTTGAAGTTGAAGGGGTGGGTCGAGGTGCGGAGGGCGATGATCGGTCTGCCGGACCGGACGTACCGTTCAAAGTGGGCCATTTGATTGTCTGGCCATGCTCGGAACCGGAGCATCATGACGCAGAGGTCGGCGGATTGGAGGGCTTGGATCCCTGGCTGGTTGTCGGTGGTTTCGGGATCGACGTTGCCCTGTTGGTCGATGGAGAAGACGACGGTGCAGTGGAAGCCGAACTGCTTGGAGAGGATGCGAGCGAGTTGGGGGAGGGCTTCTTCTGAGCGGTACTCCTCGTCGCCGGCGAGGAGGACGACCCTGGTTTTGTTGTCGTTGGCGGGTTCAGGCAGGAAGGTGGCGGTTCCTGGCGGGTTGGTCTGGTGGGCAGCGATGGCGAGTGCGAGTACCGTGATCATGGGCCGCTGGCGTTACTTTGGTCGTTAGACGAGGCGAGGATGTCTGGCCGAGCTGTCGTGGGCCCCTGGAGATTTGGTCGGTCAGGGTCTGTGATTCTTTCCACCATGAGGTTACGGTGCTGTGGCTAGTGCGATGGCGGACGAGGTCGGTGGACGGTTAGGGTTCGCAGACGAGCCTGAACCCGCAGAAGGGGCCGTCGGCGAGCCACCAGCGGCTTTTGGGGATCTGTGGGTCTGTCGCCTGCCAGCTCGGGTCGTGGTAGCGGCGGGTTGTGGGCGCTTGTAGTCCGGGGCCGTCGTTGAAGGAGCCTCCGCACAGGACGGGTTTTCCTGCCATGTCGGTGGCCCATTCGCCCACGTTGCCGAGCATGTCGTAGAGGC
>CAZGER010000314.1:0-2739 GCA_964524565.1 uncultured Chthonomonas sp.
AAGGACGCGGACGCGCTTTCTTGGACGGACTTTGCGGTTTCGGCCCGGAGCCAGATCGAGCTTGCGAGGGGGGGCAAGGACCAGGCGGACGAGTCGGTCACCTTGAGCATCACGAACATGCAGGGTTACGGGATCCGGGACGCGATGGCGGTCGTTGTGCCGCCAGGGGTCGCGACGATCTTTTTGGGCGAGCCTTACAACGGTCTGGCGAACACTCCGGGCGAGCTCAAGCTGATGCGGTGCGCCAACGTTGGGATCACGATCGACCACAGGCTGATCAACGGGGTCGGCGGGGCGGAGTTCTTGAACGAGATCAAGTCCAACGTCGAGTCGATCGAGGACATTTTGCAGGCCTGAGATGGAAAAGCCGGTCATTGGCGTGACACCGACCGTGATCGACGGGCCGAAGGGCGAAAAGCACGTCCGGTACAGCGTCCACCGGGACTATATCGACCGGATCGCGGAGGCGGGCGGGGTGCCGATCGTCATTCCGCCGGGGACCGAGGCGGGGAGCGTGGCCCGGATCATTGACGGCTGGCTGATCACGGGGGGCGACGACATCGACGCCTCGCACTGGGGGGAGCAGAACCATCCTTCGGTGGAACTGGAGTCCAGGAACCGCACGGAGACGGAGGCCAGGCTGTGGCAGGAGGCTGACGGGTCCATGCCGGTGCTGGGAATCTGCTACGGGTGCCAGTTGGTGAACGTTTTTTTGGGCGGATCGTTGGTCCAACACCTGCCGGACGTTGTGGGGGACGACAAACACAGGGGCAACCATGTCCACCAGGTTCCGGTCCTTTCTGGTTCGAAGTTGGCGGGGATCGTGGGTGAGAGCGCGCGGGGGGCAAGCTCGCACCATCAGGCGGTCGGGACGCTGGGCGAGGGTCTGAGGGAGGCGGCCAGGCACGAGGACGGCACGATCGAGGCGATCGAGGGGACGGGCGAGAGGTGGCTGTTCGGCGTCCAGTGGCACCCGGAGCGGACGCACGTTGCGGAGACAGAGAGGCTTTTTAGGGAGTTTGTGCGGGCGGCGTCCGAGTTTCGGGCATCGAGGCGGAAGTGAAGTTCGAGATCAACGGCGAGGTTGTCGAGGTCGAGGGGGCTCAGGGTGTCGAGGTTGCCCGGGGGGCGGACCGTTTGTACGTGCGCTCGGGGGCGGGGACACAGACGGCAGTCGTGGTGCGTCGGGGCGACACGACGTATGTGAGCATCGGGGGGAACGTTTATGAGGTGCGGCCGCCGGCCAGGGGCGGAAGGTCGAGCCATGTCCACGGCGCCGGGGAGGCGCGGGCCCCGATGCCGGGGCAGATCGTCGAAGTGACGGTGAGCGAGGGCGAGAGCGTGACCGCAGGCCAGAAGCTGGCGGTTTTGGAGGCGATGAAGATGCAGCAGCCGATCATTGCGGGGATCTCGGGGACCGTGACATCTTTGCCTGTCGCGGTTGGCGACCAGCTTGTCGAGGGGGCGCTTGTGGCCCTGGTCACGGCGGACGACGAACCGTGAGCGGGGACGTCAGGATCGTCGAGGTGGGGCCTCGGGACGGGCTTCAGAACGAGTCGGCGTTGGTGCCGACCGGCGTCAAGGCGCAGTTCGTTAGGGATTTGGTGTCGGCGGGGCTGAGGGAGATCGAGGCGACCAGCTTTGTCCACCCGAAGTGGGTTCCCCAGCTTGCCGACGCGCAGGAGCTGCTGGGTGGGCTTTCGGACTTGTCGGGGGTGTCGGTGTCTGCGCTTGTTCCCAACCTGAAGGGCCTGGAGCGGGCGGTCGAGAGCGGGGTGGGGAGGATCGCCTTGTTCACGGCGGCGAGCGACGCCTTTACGCAGAAGAACATCAACATGTCGGTGGCGGAGTCTTTGGACGAGTTTTCGAGGACGGCCGAGGCGTTCCGTGCGGCGGTTCCGGGCGGGTGGATCCGGGGGTATGTGAGCACGATCGTCGAGTGTCCGTACAGTGGGAAGGTCGAACCTGGGGCGGTGGCCGAGGTTGTTGACCGTTTGTTCCAGATCGGTGTGGACGAGGTGTCTTTGGGCGAGACGCTGGGGGTGGCGGTGCCAAGCGAGGTTTTGGAGGTCGAGCGGGCTGTTTCGGGTGTGACCGATCGGTCTAAGGTCGCTTGGCACTTTCACGACACAAGGGGGACGGCGATCGCGAACGTCGGTGCGATGTTGGATCTGGGGTACAGGAGCTTTGACTCGAGCGCGGCGGGGCTCGGGGGGTGTCCGTACGCCAAGGGTGCGGGGGGGAACCTAGCGACGGAGGACCTTGTGTACTTTTGCCACAGGAGCGGGCTTTCTACCGGCGTTGATCTGGGTTTGTTGGCGCGGGCGAGTCTTCCGGTGCTGGAACAGTTATCTCGGTCTCCGTTTGCGAAGACCCAGCTGGCAGTTCTTTCGGCTTGTAGTTGAGCCTGAGGAAGAGTCCGAGGGCCGCCATTGCGACTGCGACGACGGTGACCAGCCAGGTTGCGGCACGCTCTTCTCGCGAGAGTTTGAACTCCTTCCAGTTGACGGCGAGCACGACGACGCCGATCGGCACGAGGGCGGGGAGGGGGAACCGGGTGGCGAGGACGACGACGAGGTAGGCGAAGAGGGTGGGGACGAGGGCGACGACGGTCTTTTTGGCCCTCATCCCGTAGCGGAAGATGCTGCAAAAGAGCATCGCCGAGATGAATAGATCGGCCGGTCCAATATAGGCGAGGTCGACTGCTCCGACAGGGACGGCACCGGACTCTTGGGTCTG
>CAZGER010000315.1:0-2738 GCA_964524565.1 uncultured Chthonomonas sp.
CCATCAAGTGCCTTTGAGATATGCCGTACTCAGAAGCCGACAACCTGTCGATTTCCCGGGAGTCCGCAGCGGTCGTGATCCACTCGTGTTTGGGTTCTGGGCCGTCCACCAGGGCAAGTTTAGCTCCTCCCAAGCCATAATCAACCCGTGCCGCTCGTCCACCAGTTCGAAGGAGTCAAAGCCGTGTTCTTCGATCTGGACGACACCCTCTGCGCCTACTGGGAGGCAGCCAAACACGGGCTCCGCAAGGCTTTCGAAGCCCACCCAGAGCACGGAGTCCCCGTCGAACAGCTCCTCGAGCAATGGGCCGTCGCGTTCCGAGGCTTTGTCGAAACGATCGGCAAGACCCATTGGTACGACAAGTACAAGGTCAGCGGCGAGATCACCCGCATCGAGCTCATGCGCCGCATGCTCGAACGTGTCGGCATCTACGACGACGACCTCGCCGAACGTATGAGCTTCACCTACTATGTGGAGCGCCATGCCGCCCTCAGGCTGTTCCCAGAATCCCGCGACGTCCTCATGGCCCTCCAAGCCGACTACGCGCTCGGCATCATCACAAACGGTCCGGCCGACATTCAAAGGCAAGAGCTCCAGACCCTCCAGATCGAACACCTCTTCGGCCACGTCTTTGTCGAGGGCGAAGTCGGCTTCGGTAAACCCGATCCAAGGATCTTCACCCTCGCCCAAGAGTCCGTTGGGCTCCCCGCACAACAAATCCTGTTCGTCGGCAACAGCTACAAGCACGACATCCTCCCCGCCCAAGAATCCGGGTGGAAAACGGCCTGGGTCAGACGCCACACCGACGTCGCACCGTCCAGCCGGACAGGGAAGCCGGAAGAACTCCCAGAGGGCGCAACACCGCCCGATATCGAACTGGAATCGCTAGAAGGACTGCTGGCCTAAGGCCCGTTCTGGCTCAGGATGCCCTCGGACACAAAGATCGGGGCGTTCATCCGCATCGCCAGGGCAATGGCGTCAGAAGGGCGGCTGTCTAGCGTGATCTCCTCGCTGCCGACCTCAAAAACGATCTTGGCGTAGTACGTGCTCCCCCACAGGTCGTCGATCATGATCCGCTTGACCCCGACCCCGAACCGCTCCAGCACGTTCTTGAACAGGTCGTGAGTCATCGGACGGTCCGGTTGCTGGCCCTCCAAAGGATAGGCGATCGCCGTCGCCTCAAAACCCCCTATGACAATCGGTAACTTTCTCCGACCGTCGCTTAACATAACAAACCGCTGGATCTGCTGGTTGTTCTGGGCAGAGAAGACCGCCTCGACCCGCACCTCGACCGGCTCACCCGGCTCGATAGCCTCGGTCTCAGCCTCGTCGCTTGAATCGTAGGGAAAAAACGCTGGCGGCCTGTCTAGGTCGTCAGGCTCTTCGGGCTTCTCTCCACTCATTGGTGGAAAGACTACCTAATGCCCCGTCCCTTCAACGTACTCAGTGATCGGAAGGCAACTGGCAAGTCCAGGGTCCTCGAAGACAGAAAGGCTCCGGGCCAGCGCCATCGCCGTGTCGATGCTCGTCACACACGCAACCCCGGTCTCGATGCACGACCGCCGGATCCGCGCCGCGTCAGAGCCCGCCTGCTGCCCCGGGCCGGGAGTGTTGACCATCAGACTCACCTCCCCGCCCGCTAACCGGTCCAACAGGTTCGGCGACCCGTCCTTGACCTTCTTGAGCACGTCGCAAGGGACCCCGGCCGCCACCAAAGCCCGAGCCGTGCCCTCCGTCGCGCCGATGCTGTACCCCCGTGCCGAAAGCTCCTTCCCCAATTCGACCGCCGACGCCTTGTCTGCCTCGTTCACCGTCAAGATCACCTGACCCTTGGGCTTGAACAAGATCCCAGACCCGATCATCGCTTTGTACAGGGCAGCCTCGTAAGTCTTGTCGACACCAAGCACCTCGCCCGTCGATTTCATCTCGGGCCCCAACGAAGGCTCGACCTTGCCGAGCTTCTGAAAACTAAAGACCGGTGCCTTGACCGCGTACAGCTTCGCCGGCACCTTCTCCCCTCCCACAGACTCCACCGCCCGGATCGACCCCTTGGCCTGGGGCGCGCAAGGCGACGTAGCAGGCACAATGTGTCCGCCCTTCCAACCAAGCTCCCACAGGCCAGACCTGTAACCCATCGAGGCCAGCGACTCGCCCATCATGCACCGCGTCGCCAACCGGACCATCGGGATACCAGTCACCTTGCTCAGATAGGGGACCGTGCGGCTCGCCCGGGGGTTGACCTCCAGCACATACGCTCTGCCGTCAACGATCACGAACTGCACGTTCATGACCCCCTTCACGCCCAGTTCCCGCGCGATCCGGCACGAGTGAGAAACCATCTGCGCCTGCACATCCGGCTCGATGGAGACCGGCGGGACCACAGCCATCGAGTCTCCCGAATGGACGCCCGCCCGCTCGATGTGCTCCATGATCCCCGGCACCAGGGTATCGACCCCGTCCGAAACGACATCGACATCCGCCTCCTTGCCCAAAAAGTACTTGTCCACCAACACCGGCTGCCCAGGGTTCGCCTCCTCCGCCTCCCGGTAGAACGATCGCAGATGGTCGCCGTCGTGGATGATGTCCATCGCCCTGCCGCCAAGCACAAAGCTGGGCCGGACGAGCACCGGATACCCGATTTCCGCCGCCACCTCGATCGCGTCCTCCAGGCTCGTGACCGCCCGGCCCGGTGGCTTGGGAATCTCCAAACGGCTCAATAGCCGCTCAAACCTGTCCCG
>CAZGER010000316.1:0-2736 GCA_964524565.1 uncultured Chthonomonas sp.
GCCAGAAAAACAAAGATCATCCCTTGCTTCTCCGTAAAGTCCGACTCCCGCATGAACATCATCCCCTCCTGGCGCTTCGCCTCCGTGTCCATCACCCACACGTTCAACTTGTGCTTTGCCGCGATCGTGATGTCCGCCCTCTGCAAGTCCTTCAGCTGAAACGTCCGCTCGCGGATGAACCGCGGCTCCGGCTGGGTCTGGACAGGCGCCTCACCAGAAAGGATCGGCAACATCACGGCAGAAAGAAAAAGCTGGGCTAGCATGATCGCACTCGACATTTACAAGTTTAGACGGTCCGCCAACGTTCCCGGTACGCCAGCCTCAACGCGGGACGAACGAGTCCCACCCTGACTCGAACTCACCGATCAGGCTCTCGTGCTCCAAAGTCGTCCCCACCAGGTCCAATCCGCGCAAAAGCTGGTCCTTCGTCGCCGGGTTGATCTCAAACCCAGCACCCCCACCGTCCCACGAAACCGACTGCGCAGGTAGGTCCACCGTCACCCGAGCCCCAGAACCAAGGGCCACAACCTGGCTGTGGCTTTCAAGCGGCAGCTCGATCAGCAGCAGCCCGCAGTTCGCCGAGTTCTGACGGAAAATATCGCTGAAACCCGGCGTCTCCCCCACCCGGCCGATCACACACACAAACCCCGCCTGCTGGATCGCCCAAACCGCGTGCTCCCGGCTCGAACCGCATCCAAAGTTCGTCCCGACGACCAACACCGATGCCCCCAAAGCCGCCTCGTCGTCCAACGCGAACCCCGGCTCCTGGGCCCTGGCGTCCACGAACAAAAGCTTCCCGTAACCAGATCGGCTCACCTGCGACAAAAACCTGGCAGGAATGATCCTGTCAGTGTCCACATGGTCCGCGTTGTAAACGGCCGTCGTGCCCGTGTGGACCAAAAAAGCATCCATCAGGACAAGTATGCCCCGCCCGGGCCCGGCCCCGTCCGCCAAGCCAGGCTCCACCCATCAGGCCCCTGCCCCAAGACCAAAAAAACCCCCCAGGCTTCCGGCCTGGGGGTAACTGGTGTTCCCAAGTGCTTTCGCTGTCTTGTGCTTGTTACTGTCTGTGGAGAGATTAAAGTCTTGTCAGTTTCGGCCGGCGACCATCCGCTGCGAAGCAGGGGCAACCTCGACCTCTGCCGTCAACGGGGCTAACAGATAAACGCCTTCGCCAACCTCTTCCCAAGAACCCTCGGCGTTATAGTTCACACCGCACAAAAAGTCCTTGATCTTTTCCCTAAGCTCGCTAGGGCACATCGAGAGGTTCAAAATCTGCTGCTCGCCGCGCTTCAAACCGTCAGCCGCCGCGACAGCGTCCTGGAACGAGACAATTTGCCGACGGACCGTGATGTGGTAACCGTGACTGCCGTGGACGCGCAGACTGGGCCGCACAGGCAACTCGTGGTCGTCAACGAACTCGTCGTCGCGCGAAAAGTATTCGCGAATGCGGCCGATAAAGCCGACTCTTTCCATCGTCTCTTCCATGATTTGGTTTTCCGTCCTGGACGTTTGGCACACCCCGTAAGGAGGACAATCCCGCCTCCAGATCACCAGTCCTTGGCGAAGGGAGATGCGTCAAACTTGACTGGACTCTAGACGATCCGAACGGTCTTTGTCAACCCCAATCGCAGAAAATCTAAAAAAAGTCTGGCAAGGACCACACTCCCACCCCCGACACCCAAAACAAGGACCTAACCCAACGAACATGCGACACATCCCGGCCCAAGGTCCGCAACGGTCCCCATCTTCCAACCCCCGACAAACCAAAGGACCTCTACGGACCAAGCCAACCCCGACACCGCCACGCCCCCGAACGGCCTGTACGACCAAAGGATAAAATCACCGCCGTGACCCTGCCCACCAAGGAAGAGTTCCAACGCACCCTGGAAAAAGAAGGGCCGGTACCCCTCACACTCACCCTCCTGGCAGACGTCGAAACGCCCCTCAGCGCCTACTGGAAGCTCGCCCACGACGAACAAACCTCCTTCCTCCTCGAAAGCGTCACCGGCGGAGAGCAGGTCGCCAGATACTCCATGATCGGAGTCCGGCCAAAGACCGTCGTCTCAAGCAAAAACGGCCACACAACCGATTCCGAGGGCAACACCTACCCCGGCGATCCGGTCCAAACCGTCTACAGCCTCATGGCCAAAACCGGACGACTGACAGGTTCCGGGCTCCCACCCTCGGTCGGAGGAGCGGTCGGCACCATCGCCTACGATTACGCCCGCACAATCGAGGACCTCCCCGACTCCAACCCCGACGAGATCCACGTCCCAGACGTCCTCTTCATGCTCGTCCACACCGTCGTCGTCTTCGACCACGCCAAAAACCAGATCCAGATAGTCGCCCTCGCAGACTCCCAAGACGCCTACCAAAACGCCGTCGCCGAGATCGAAAGGATCAGGCAAAGGCTCACCGGCCCCCTGCCCCCCCTTCCGTCCGGGACATTCCCCGTCCACCCCGTCCGGTGCAACACCACCCAGCAACAGTTCGAAGCGACCGTAAGCCACATCGTCTCCCTCATCGCCGCTGGAGAAGGCGTCCAAATGGTCCCCTCGATCCGGTTCGAGACCAAGGTCGATGCCCACCCCCTCACCCTCTACCGGGCGCTCAGGTCGCAAAACCCCTCCCCCTACATGTTCCTGCTCAGGTTCCCCGGCCTCACCCACGTCGGAGCCTCCCCAGAGCTCCTCGTCTCCCACCACCAAGGGCTCGCCAGGGTCAGACCGATCG
>CAZGER010000317.1:0-2723 GCA_964524565.1 uncultured Chthonomonas sp.
GTCGCAACTGTTGAACGCCTGGACAGCCTGACGCTTGGCCAAAAAACCGTTGAGCGGCCCGACCCCCTGCCCGAGCATCAGAACCTTCTTCTTGGCCCGCGTCGCCTCCTTCACGATCATCGAGTAGTAGGCAACGCTCCTCAGGCTCGTCACGTCCTGGAAAATGCTCCCGCCAGGAAACACCACCGCGTCGCACTCACCGATCGCCGTCTTCAAACCCTTCAGGTCAGAGTTCGCGACACCCCGCAGACCGTAGTTCCGCATCAGCCGCTCGACACTGCCGCAAACGACCTTGAGCTCATGGCGCGTGTCCTTCAACCCGTTGACGAACCCCATCAAAATGGCGTCGTCACCAAGGTTTCCGGACCCGAAGTATCCAACTAGCAGCAGCCTGGCCATGAACGTCCTAACCCAGGGACCTGCGCGCAAGGATCGCGCGCAACAAAACCCACCCCAGGAGGCCGAGTATACACCCCGCGATATGGCCCGACAGAATCCGCGACAGGCTCAGAAAAACAGGCGTGTGGGCGTGGCACAGAGTGTTCACCACGCTCGTCTGACCCACCATCCCCAGACCCAGCGCCAGACCCCACCAGACCGATTTGCCGCCCCCCTTGCCAGCAAACCCCGCCAACCCCAGCCCCATCACCAGCGCGGGGTGACCGATCATAAACTCCTTCGTCCTAGGCCGGACGGGCAAAAACCGGTCGAGCATGTCCCGCATCGCCAGCTCTGTCCCAGAGACCGCCGCTGGATTGTCGTTCCCCGTCCGCGAGGCCATGAAAGCCAGGGCGAACAGCCCCCCCAGCGAGGCAAAAAGTGTCCCCCACATCACCGGCGACGCAAGCACCTCCCTCATCGGACGCACCCTCCCCGCGATCAGCCAAGCCCCCACCAGGATCGGCCCAAAGACCGCCAGCTTCACCCCCGTGAACTGGTCGACCTGCAACATGTAACGCAGCCCCGTCAGCATCACCGCGCAAGGCAGGCCCCCCACCAGAGTGATGCCGCTCAACCCCAGGTACTGCTTCCAACCTGGCCTGTCGCCCGACAATAGCCAAGAAAGCCCGACCAGCGGGAACGCCAAAGATCCAGCCAGCGCGACAAACTCCGCCCCCGTCCCAGTGAACGCCGCTGCCCCGAACAGGCAACACCCGGCCAAAAGCGCCGTCTTCTGCCGGAACCCCGGCCAAAGGCACAAGACCGCCCACCACAACACCGGCCCCATCGCGATCCCGATCGCGCCCTTCAGCCACTGCGGAACGCCAGGGTCCTCGAACGGACGCGGCTCCTTCGCCGCCATCCCCTCTGCCACCAGTCCCCCCCGGATCGCGCCGACCAGCCGCTTGAACGAATCGAACGACTCCCCCGCAGACCCGCTCGGACGAACGAGCAACATCCGGATGTTCCGCTCCTTGGCCGCCTTCACATACCGCTCGACGATCGCCGGCTCGGACATCCGCATCAGCTCCGCCTGCTGGGCCGAGTGCAGACGCATCACGTTGCCCGGGTGCGCCGCCGCCGCCTTCCCCTCGCCAGAGGTCTTCACAAACTCCGCCGCCAAATAGCGGATCCCCCGCTCGGCCAGCAGGCCCGCCGTCCGTGCACAAAGCTCACGGTCGCCCAAAACCTGGTCGCCCAGCGGCAGATAGTGGTTCACACCAAGCGTGCCCAGCCTCCGCACCGACCCCTCCACGTAAGCCAGACTCGCCCCAAGAGGGTTGGAAAGGCGCCCCACCACCGACAATCCCGCCGACTTTGCCTCGCCGATCTCCGTTGGGTCCAGCCCGCACGTCAGGCTCGACAAAGCCCGCCGCTCGACCGTCAACCCGCTCCCGAGCCCCCGCTTCTCCGCCCGGAATCCCAGCCACTCAAGGTTCTGCAGGAGCCCTGCCTCCATCCCCCGAACGACCTTCACCTCCACCGAATCCCCGTCGCCACTGCCGAACGTCGCCTCACCCGTCGTCACAAGCTCCGAAAACGTGCGCTCAGAAACGGTCACCGAGGTCACCCCCGCCCCCTTCAAGGCTGCGTAGGCCTCAGTCATCGACATCCGCCCTGGCTTGATCGACCGCACCACCGATGACTCGACCGCGATCCCCACCGCTCGGTTCGAAGCCTCCGCCTTGTGCCGGATCAAGGTCCCGTACAGGCTCAAAAGAGCCGTCAAAGCCAACCCGGCCCAAACAAACCTCGGTGCGTTAGTCATCAAAGTACTCGTCTTCTTCAAACTTCTGTCCCGCGAGCGCCTTCGTCCGCCCTCCCAACACCAAAACCGTCAACATCCCCGCCAAAAACCCGCCCGCATGGGCCCAGTTCGCAACCCCAGGCTGCGGGAACAAAATCTGCCACACGAACCAGATCCCCAACAGCGCCCAGCTCGGAACACTGAACGGCAAAAAGAAGAACGGCGGGACAAAACCCTTGATCTGGCTACCCGGAAAAAGCAGGAAGTACGTCCCCAACACCCCCCCGATCGCGCCCGAGGCACCGACCGTCGGCACGTCCGAGGTCGGATCGACCCAAACGTGCGTCGCCGCCGCGAACAGTCCCCAGAACAGATAGAACAATGCGAACCGCGGAGCCTTCAGCACAGACTCCACACCAGGCCCGAACGCGAACATGAACAGCATGTTCCCGATCAGGTGGGCAAGGCTCCCGTGAAGGAACATGCTCGTCACGATCTTCGCCATCGCCGTCGGATCGCCGTTCTGGGTCAGCGC
>CAZGER010000318.1:0-2716 GCA_964524565.1 uncultured Chthonomonas sp.
ACACCAGAAGATATCTTGGGGTTTGAGGTCGAAGACGTAGTTGGTGGTCGCGAATGTGCCGGTGAGGTAGCCGCCGGTGGTGTGCATGATGCCTTTAGGCTTACCGGTTGAGCCTGAGGTGTAGAGGATGTACAGGAGGTCTTCGCTGTCCATGTGCTCGGGCGGGCAGTCTGCGGGCTGTGCGGGGACGAGGTCGTGCCACCAGACATCGCGGCCTTCGACCCAGGCGCCTTGGTCGTATGCGGGGACTGTGAGTCCGTGGGCATTGGACCCCGGCTCTCCGACCCGTTTGTAGACCAGGACAGACCCGACGGTGGGGCAGCCCGCCTCCAGTGCGGAATCGACTATCTGCTTGAGGGGGACGATCTTGCCCTTGCGCCATGCTCCATCGGCGGTGACGATGACCTTGGCCTGGGCGTCGTTGACGCGCTCGTGGATGCTTTGGGCACTGAAGCCGCCGAAGACGACGGAGTGGGCGGCGCCGATCCTGGCGCATGCGAGCATCGCGAGGCAGAGTTCTGGCCCCTGGCCCATGTAGATGCAAACACGGTCGCCCTTTTTGACGCCGAGGGACTTGAGGGCATTGGCAAGGCGCTGGACCTCTTGGAGGACATCGGAGTAGGTGAAGGTGCGGACGTCGCCCGGCTCGCCCTCGGCGATCCAGGCGGTTTTGGATCCGTTGCCGCTGGCGACGTGGCGGTCGACGCAGTTGTGGCAGGCGTTGAGTGTTCCGCCGACGAACCACTTGGCGTAGGGCAGGTTCCATTCCAGGGCTGTGTGCCAGGGTTTGAACCAGTCGAGCTTGCTGGCCCAGCCGCTCCACCACTCCACGGGGTCGGCGCCCGCCTGCACGTAGACGGCCGGATCGTTCAGGTTGGCTGTGGCTTTGAGTCCTTCCGGCGGTGCGTAGACCCGACTTTCGGTGAGGAGAGTGTCGATAGAGTGTGACATCGCGGGCTGGTTGTCTTTTACCTGAGTGCGAAGGGTGATAAGATTCCAACTGGATGTCGTTCCGGCTCAGTCGGTGTGTCGGTCTGTGTGCCCGTGACCCGGGCGAGGCTGTCGCATGGTACGAGGACTCTTTGGGCATGGAGCGGGGGCCGACGGGGTCTGACGGGATGCAGGTGAGGATGGGTCTGCTTCACTTTTACGTCGATCCTGGGCGGCCGACCCAGCCGGTGTTGGAACTGCTGACGGACAACCTGGAACTGGCACGGGCCGAGGCGCAGAGGATGGGCTTCCGGGAGGTGTGCTGGAACGGGATCGACAAGCTGAACATGGTCGTCGACCAGTTTGGGGTGAAGTGGAACGTGTACCACTCACCGGTGGTCGGCGACGAGGACGGGATGGGCGAGGCGGTGACGGGCCTTGGCAGGATCGGTATTCACTGGCACCAGCCGGAGATGGCGGCGGAGTTCTATTCGAACCTGTTGGGTGAGGCGGCGACGCTGGCGCAGGACGCCTGGATCATCGATTCTGGGCTGGTGCGGCTGAAGATCGAGCGGGGGTTGCCGTCCGGGCCGGTTTTCTATCTGCCCTCGGAGTTTGACATGCGTGGGATCGGGGCAAAAAACCGGCAGTCCGTGTTCACGGACAAGTTTGGGGTCACATGGAAGTCGCAGCCTGGGCCAAAATCTTCGCGAGCGGTGGTTGAAAGAGGATGAGCTTTGTACTTCACACAGACTGGGACGGTTTTTTGGACGAGTCGAAAAAGCGTTGGCCGAGCGGCACGCGGGTCTTTGTGGACCGCGACGGTGCGGGGACGGTTGTGACGGTCGCGGAATCGGACAAGGGGCTGTTGGTACGGGCGAGCGTGGCTCTGGGGCTGGACGAGGTTTCGCGTCATTTGACGGAGCTTGGTCACGCTGTTCGCCGGGGGAGGTGGTCCACGACTTCGGAGACAGACCAGAGGCCGGACGTTTGGGTCGGCGCGGTGGCTTACGAGTCTTCGGGCGAGCGGGCTGGTCTGTGGATCGACTTTTGGAGGTCTGAGCCCTCGATGAGCGACGTTTTGACGGCGATGATCCGCGAGTTTGTCGCGGAGGGGACGATCGGTTCGGAAGACGCTGACGAGTTTTCGGTCGCGGCCAAGCCGAACATCATTGTGGTCGGGCCTGACGAGGTGGCCACGTTCCTTGCCTCCAAGGTTGGCGGGCCGCCGCATGGTTGATCCCGCTCGGTACGAGCGGTTGGTGGCGGAACACAAAGACGCGGTCTATCGGCAGATGATCCGCACCTGCGGCGACTACGACGATGCCGAGGACGTTTTGGTGGAGGCCCTGATGAAGGCGTACCGGGCACTGGACCAGTTGCAGGACGACGATTATTTTCGTGCGTGGCTCGCGACGATCGGGCGGAGGATCTGCGGGCGTCTGCGCAAGAAGGAGGCGCTTGCGCCGGTCGTTGCGCTCTCTGAGGTTGCGGAGCCGGCCGTCACGCAGGAGGAGCTCGACCTGAGCCTGCCTTCGGTCAAGGCGCAGTTGAAAGCGGCGGTCGAGGGTCTGCCGGAGGCATACCGCCAGGTTTATCTGCTCCGGGACATCGAGGAGGTTTCGGGCGAGGAGACGGCCGAGCGGCTTGGGATCTCACTCGCGGCGATGAAGAGCCGTCTTCACCGGGCGAGGGGCATGATGCGCGAGGCCCTGGACCACTGTGTCGAGTGCCGGGAGCTCTGAGCGGCCTCGACCGCGAGCGTGCGGATCGACCTTGCCCAGTT
>CAZGER010000319.1:0-2712 GCA_964524565.1 uncultured Chthonomonas sp.
TTGTTGTTGTCGCCCGGCGTGGTCGTGTCGTATCCAAAGCTGATCGTTCCGCCCTTGCGGACGAGCGTGTAGATGGCCGCCAGGTCGCTCGGCTCCTGCAGTCTGCGTAGAGGGTCCAGCGCGTGGCTGTAAGCGTCGGGATCGGCCCCGCCATCATCAACGATCCGCCTGTGCTGGTCGACGTCGACCAATGACGCCGCGCTCGAAGCCAACGAAGAGAGCTCCAATTGGATGTTCTTCTTGGCCAGCCTCAGGTTGGAATCGTGGGTGCGCTTGCCAAGAACCGCCAGACAGCTGAAAGTGAGGCCAGCGACGACGATCCCGGCCCAAAGCCAACCGGATCGGCACATGAGCCAGTTCGTACACTTGCAGACAGATGCAGCCCTAGCCACCTTAGTCTGAATAGCGGGTGTTGTGATAACGATCTACCCGGCAAAAGTGTCACAACGGCACAATTCCCATACAATTGTCAGGGCCTGCCGGTGAGCCTAATCGCTTCCACCGCCACAACCGCTCCCACAGCCGGAACCGCCTCCGTCCGCACCGCCTCCGTCCGAACCGCCGCCACAGCCTGCGCTGTCGCCAGGGCCGTCGCTCGAAGACCCCGAGTCCGTCCCCGGGCTGCTGGCAGAACAACCGCTGCTGCACCGCCCGCCCTTCATCCCCGTCCGCATGACGTAGGTCACTCCGACGATGATCGCCAGGATCACGGCCCCGAGGATCAGGATCTCCTTGACCCCGCTCCCACTCGCCTCCGCGAACCAAGGCGTCTGCAACAAAGGGGTGCATCCAAACGCGACCAGCACCGATGTCCCCGCCAGTGCCCCCAGCCCGTACCTGCGGAGCCTCGGACGGCTCAAAACGATGTTGTCTGCCAGGTTCACCCGGACATAGCTGTTACGCATCGAGAACCTCTGCGACGCAGTGGGCCAGATGTCCGCCGGAGGCTCGGACCCAAACTCCCGCCGGTATGCCTCCAAGGTCGCCACGTACCAATCGTTGAACTTGGCCCCCTCCGCTTTGCCACCCCGCGTCGGACCGTGGTGGAAGGCAAACCCCAGCACCTCGCCGCACATCCTCTCCCAATACGACTCTGTGTAAAGCATGTGCAGGTGCCAAGCCTGGTCGACCTCGTCCGACGGTGTGACCGGGTGCCCGCAAGTCGCACCAAGGTACACAAACCGCCGGTACTCCGCCAAAACGCGGTCCGCGTACCGCCTCGTCCACCCGTTTTCCCGAGCCAGGCGTGCGACAAGCGGCAACTCCGTTCCCGGTAGGTCGAAAACGAACTCTTGTAAACGGCTGTGTAGCTCAGGATTCTTCAATCAGCACCCTCGAACAACGAGGGATACCACACAAGCTCACGCCGCCGCTAATCCTCCTTGGCAGGAAACTCGACCTTCGACTCGCCCGCCTCAAAGAACTGGAGCCTGTTCGCCCTGTACCATCCCTCCAGACTGTCTTTTGGCCCGCGCACGTACAGCCCCGTGCCATCCGTGGCGTGACGCGAGACCTCGGCCAGTTTCACGCCCGCCTCCGACGTCAACCGCCAGAACGGGCCGTCCTTCTCCTTCCCGACCATGAACTCCGGTTGCCCGGAACTGTGCCACATCGAAAACGAGGCGCCACGGTTCGGTTCCGCCTTCAGCTGAACGATCGGCTTTCCGCCCTGAACCAGCTCGATCGTCGGGGCGCTCACCGTCCCAGCGAGCTTGGCCGAGTTCGTTCCGTCCGGCGTCCCGACCACCACCGAACCGCCCGGGTTCGATGTGTCGGCCACAAACCGTGCCCCGAGCCCCGCCACCAGCGTGACCGCCGCCTGCCCCTCACCGTTGTTGAGCGTCATGTACCCGGTCGAGCCCTGTCCACCGATGTGGGCGATCACCCGGCCCGAAGCGTTCACGAACGAAAGCCCCTGCGCCGGCACGATGATGTTCCCCTGCGTGTCAAAACCCTGCTGCAAGATCGTCGCCGGGTTCTGCTGGCGCACACCCTGGGCTTTTGCCGTCACCGTGTGGTTCGATGCCGTGCCCCCCAGGTATCCGGCGAGCAAGGCGGCGGGCAACAAGAAATAATCCCTTCTCATAACTCTCAGACGCCACCGCGTCAAGCCGGTTTCGCAGGGCGAAAGGGGGGTAAAAGCGACCCATGCTGGCCCATATTGCAGTGGCGATAGCCGCCAACCCCCAATCCAGCCGCTTCGAACTGTCCGCGCCCCTGAGCCTGCCACCGGTCTACATCCAAGAGTCACTCGCTAAACACGGCATCGGCCAGAGCACGGCCAGGCGCCTTGGCCTGCAAGCCAGGATCCTCTGGGTGGACGCCACCGCCAACATAGCCCGCTACAACACGCAAGAAAAAATCGCAGACCTCGCCGCCAAGGCAGCCGAAGTGGGCTTCAACACCATCGTCCTCGATATCAAGCCGATCGGCGGCTACACCATCTACCCGAGCAAGCTTTCAGAACAGCTCACAGAGTGGCGCGGGGAGCGGCTAGAACCAGGCTTCGACCCTCTCGACCATATGGTCAGAGAAGGCCACAAGAACGGCCTCTCCGTCCTCGTCTCCCTCAACGCATTCAGCGAGGGCCACTCATACTCCAAGCGCGACCACGGAAAACCGGACAACCAGTTCTTCAAACCTGGATGGGGGTACGAGCACCCCAACCTCCAGACAACAAGGTACGTCCCCACCCCGACGTTCGGAGGACTC
>CAZGER010000320.1:0-2706 GCA_964524565.1 uncultured Chthonomonas sp.
TACGTCCAGGCCATGAGCGACATGGACGTTGCCGACATCGTGAGGCAGTACTATCCCCAGCGCCACAAAGAGGCGCTGATCGTTGACACGCGGTTCAACAACGGCGGTTACACGCAGACTGTGATCCTCAAGATCATCGGCGAGAAGATCAGCGGCTACTTCAACATGCGGGGCAGCGAGTACCCGTGGACACGGCAGTCCGACGGGTTCGAGGGCCCGATGGCCTGCCTGATCAACGAGTTCAACGTGAGCTGTGGCGAGGAGTTCCCCCACCATTGGCGAGACCGCGGCCTGGGCAAGCTGATCGGTAGGCGGACTTATGGCGGCGAGGTCGGGTCGTCACCCGGATGGAGGCTGATGGACGGAGGCGTGCTGAGCGTCCCCAACTATGGGATGTTCACCCGCAAGGATGGCTGGGTCATCGAGGGACCCGGCGTCTCTCCGGACATTGACGTGGAGAGCGATCCCAACGCTTTTGCACAAGGAAAAGACCCTCAGTTGGACAAAGCAATCGAGCAGTTGTTCTCCGACCTGAAGAAGAAGCCGACCACCTGGCCCAAGCAACCGGCAGACCCTGTCAAGGCGAAGAACGGCGGCATCGGCTAGCCCTGTGGAAAAGTAGTCAGTGCGCCAGCGGGCGCGCATCCGTCTGGATCACCAGGATGGCCGCGCCCGCCCAGACCTCGACCCGGGACTTTTCCGGCCACTTTGGTGTCTTTGACCCGCCGGAGATCTACGTTGAGTGTCGCGCTTTCGCCGGCTCGCTCGCGACCTTGTTCCTGTGGGTGCGAGACAAAAAGGTCGACTTGCTCGAAGTCCCCCTGGCTCCGATCTGCGAGGCGTACTTCCGGTACGTCTTGGACGACGCTGGCTCAGACCCGGAGCGCTCATCGGTCGCCCTTGCCGCCCTTTCCCACCTTCTGGAACGGAAAGCGTGGGCCCTGCTTCCCGTGCCAGATTCGGAAGAGCCAGAGGACGACGACCTCTTCAGCCAGATCGAGCCCTATGTTTACGCCTTCGGACCAGCGATCGAACGGCTGGGAGAACTCCGGCACGAAAGGGACATGCTCTTTTTCCGCACGGCCTGCGACTCACCGTACGAGGTGCCCTTCGACACGGCCGAGGTGAGCTCGAACGACCTAGCCAGAGCCCTGGAACGGCTGATCTCCCGGGCAAAGCCAGACCCGGTTGGGCACCTTTCCAAACCGCGCCGGAGCCTGAGCGACCAGATGGTAGTCGTCCTCAAAGCGCTCCGAAATGAGTTCACCACGCTCGAAGACCTTGTTTCAGTCGAGTTCACGCGGTCGGAGGTCGTATGGTGGTTCCTTGCCCTGCTCGAACTGATCAGGCTCGGGCAGGCATTGGTTAGAATGAGCGACGAGAGCGTGATGTTTGCCCGGGGGTCCGCGAGCTGAGGCTGATCGATGCCGTTGAAGCGCTGCTTTTTGTGTCCGACAGCCCTGTCGAGCCTGAAGAGTTGGCCGCCGCAATCGGGGCTCCGACCTTTGAGATAGAGGCCGCCCTCGAAAAGCTCGGTGGCAAGCTCCACCACACGTCTCCGCTCCAACTGGTGCGCATTGCCGGCGGCTACCAGATCTCGACAAAGGCGACCTATGCCGAGATCGTCAGCAAGTTCCTCAAGCCGCAGCAACAAAAACTCTCCCGGGCACTCATGGAGGTGCTCGCTGTCGTCGCCTACCGCCAACCCGTGACTTCTGCGGAGATCGACCAGATCCGGGGTGTCGATTCCGATTACGGCCTGCGGCAACTGGCCGAGCGCAGACTCGTTTGCGAGGTGGGCAGGCGGGCGTCTCCAGGCCGCCCCGTGCTCTACGGCACGACCCAGCAGTTCCTTCACACGTTCAACCTGGGGAGCCTTGAAGAACTACCGAAGATCCAGGTCGAGGACGAAGAACTCGCCCGCGCCATCGGCCTGAACGTGCCAGCCGACCAACCGACCTTGCCCAACTTGGTCGAGGCCGACGCCAAGTGACGGTCGCCGTCCTGTCCGCTGTCGCTGGCGCAGCCATCTATATCGGGCAGGCGGACGGCCCCCGCCTTTCTGCGACCGCTGCCATCGCCGTCGACGTCGAGACCGGACGGGTGTTGTGGGGCAAGAACGCTGAGGCGAGCCGCTACCCGGCCAGCACGACCAAGGTCTTGACCGGGCTCCTGCTGGTTGAGAACACCGAGCCGACCGACGTGATCGTTGCGCCAGCGGACACGAAGACGGTCCGGGGCTCCAGCCTGCACATGGAGCCGGGAGAGACCGTCTCAGCAGGCGAGGCACTGTACGCGCTCATGCTCCGGAGCGCAAACGACACGGCCCACGCGATCGCCGTGCACCTGGCAGGATCGGACGAAGGATTCGCAGCGATGATGAACCGCCGGGCCACCGAGCTCGGGTGTACCGGCACGTTCTTTCGGACCCCCCACGGCCTGAACGACGACTACCACGTCACGACGGCGCACGACCTGGCCCGGCTCGCGGTCGCGGCCGTGGCCGAGCAGGAGTTCGCCAACGTCGTGTCGGCCCAAGAACATTGGATCACCCGGAGCATGAACCAGCGGGACTTGCTCCTCAAGAACCGGAACTCCATGCTCACAGAGGATCCGTCCAATGCAGGGATCAAGACAGGTTATACAAACCCTGCCGGACAGTGCTTTGTCGGACTGCACCGCAACCAGGGTCGCGGTGTTGTGAAT
>CAZGER010000321.1:0-2697 GCA_964524565.1 uncultured Chthonomonas sp.
AAGATGCCGGCGTTCGAGAAGTTCCTCTCGGCGGAGCAGATGTCCGACCTGGCGTCCGACGGCGTGATCGAGAACGACACTTACGTTTGGAAGACGGGGATGGTGGACTGGGTGCAGGCGGTCGACGCTCCTGACCTGACCGGACTGTTCCCGAAGCAGGCTTCTCCGCCTCCGCCGCCGCCTTCGGCAGCGGTCTCACAAAGACAGCGAACAGCCGAGGCGGACCAGACGCGCGGTTACGGTCCTGCGCAGGCGAGTTATCCGGTCGCGAGCAGGTACCAGCACGGTGGGCAGCAGCAGTACGGACTCCATCTGCCGGTGAGCGACAAGAACAGGGCCACTGCCGCGATCCTGAACATGATCCCTGGGATCGGCCGGTTCTACCTTGGGTATTCGGCGCACGGCCTGCTCCAGTTTATGACGTCGTTCTGCGGGGTTGGGATCATTTGGTCGTGGATCGATGCCGTTTACATCCTGGCCGGCGGGGTGAAGCTGGACGGTTACGGAAGGAAGATCCAGGATTAAGTCCCGCGGTCGGTGATGCCTTCCGGCGCGTGCTTCGTCTAAATCAACAGGAAAGGGCAACCATGTCGACCAGAACCCTCTTGTCCGTGATATCAATGAGTCTGTGCGCGGTGCCGACGGTCGTCGGCTCGACGCCGCTCGATTTTGCCCCGAGCCTGACGATGAACGTGGCGGGGAAGGGTTCGATCGTGATCGAGCTCTACACTTCGGAGGCTCCCAAGGCGACGGCCCAGATCATGGGTCTTGCCGACGGACGGTTCTACGACGGGCAGAAGATATTCAGGGTGATGAAGGACCCCAAGCCGTTCCTGGTCTTGTTCGGCGATCCGGCATCGCGCACCAAGGCGATGGACGATCCGAGCCTTGGCGAGGGCGGTTCGGGCAAGTCGGTGCCGTACGAAAACTCTGGCAAGAGCAACCGTCGCGGGGCGGTCGGGCTTTCCACCAAGCCCAGGGACAAGAACAGCGGGGACAGCCAGTTTTACATCCTGCTGGCAGACAAGCCGTTCTTGGACGGGAGCTACACGGTTTTCGGTCAAGTCGTGCGAGGGATGGAAATCGTGGACACTTTGGCGGTGGGTGATCAGGTAACTTCGGTCACAGTCTCGCGTGGAGAAACACCCTAGCCAGGCACTACCTGTCGTCCGTGCAATCGCTTTACGGCTCCTTTATGGGGCCGTCAGTCTTTTGTTCATCTCGTTGGTGACGTTCTTGGCGGACGAGATCGCTCCTGGAGACGCTGCGACTGTCCGGGCCGGGGAAAAGGCGACGGTGCAGCAGATCGAGCGGATCCGCCACGAGATGGGTCTGGACCGTCCCTGGCCGGTGCGCTGGGTGGAGTTTGTCGGCAAGGCGACTCGGCTGGACTTTGGGACGAGCGCGGTCGGGACACTTCAGCCGATCAACAACACGCTTTCCAAGGCGATCCCTGTCACGCTGCGCATCGCGTGCCTTGCGATCTTGCTTGCCGCGACGGTCGGGATCTTTTTGGGGACCTGGGCGGCGGTGCGGGAGAACAAGTTCGCCGACCGGGCGGTTCTGAGCCTGAGCACGCTCGGGGTGACGATCCCCAACTACGTTCTTCTGCCGATCTTGGTGTTTGTCTTTGCGATCCAGTTGGGTCAGCTGCCTAGCAGCTGGGAGGTGGACGGGAAGCGGATCGCGCCGGACCTTTACTATCTGGCGATCCCGGTTTTTGTGCTTGCGCTGCGGCCAATGGCGACCTTGACGCGCCTAATGCGGGCGAGCATGGTGGACACCCTGAGGCAGGAGTTTGTGAGGCTGGCGGTGGCCAAGGGGGTCGGCAAGTGGAGGCTCTACTTTGTGCACTGCTTCCGTAACGCGTTGATCCCAGTCTTGACGGCGATCGGGACCTCGTTCGGGTACCTGCTGACGGGTTCGTTTGTCGTTGAGAGCGCTTACCTGCTGCCAGGTGTGGGCAAGACAGCGATCGAGGCGATCACGCAGCG
Source organism: uncultured Chthonomonas sp. (assembly GCA_964524565.1). GTDB lineage: Bacteria > Armatimonadota > Fimbriimonadia > Fimbriimonadales > Fimbriimonadaceae > UphvI-Ar2. The sequence continues at coordinate 1,995 of CAZGER010000321.1, forward strand.
GGACACGCCGATGATCCTTGCGACGACGACGGTGACCGGGGCGATGTTCATCCTTGTCAACCTGGTCGTCGACGTGCTGCTGCCGATCATCGACCCACGGATCCGGGAGTCGCAGATTTGAGGCGGTTGAGCCCGGTGTTCTGGGTCGGTGTCGGGTACCTGGCGCTGCTGGTGGTGTTTGCGATCGTCGGGCCGACCATGCGGCACAGGTTCGACGTTTCGACGGCGGGGCCGTTCCTGGAGCCCAGCGCGACATACTGGCTGGGGACTGACGAGCAGGGAAGGGACATCTTTGCCCGGCTCGCGTACGGTGCGCGGATCTCGCTTTTGATCGGGCTCGCGGTGCAGGTGATCGCGGTCACGGTCGGGTTGGTGATCGGTATGGTGAGCGTGTTCGCGCCGAAGTGGATCGCGATCCCGGTCCAGCGGTTTACCGACGGGATGTTCGCCTTTCCGGACCTGTTGCTGGCGATCATGATCGTGGGGGTGTTCCAGATGGGGGCAGGCCCGGTGATCATCGCGCTTTCTGTCGGTGCGTGGCCCTCGGTGGCGCGGCTGGTCAAGAACCAGGTGGCGACGCTCAAGGACCGGGAGTACGTCGTGGCGGCAAAAGCGATGGGGGCGAGTGTGCCTTACCAGGTGTTCAAGCACGTTCTGCCTCACCTATGGGGAGTGTTGTTCGCGGTGATGATGGTGGACGTGG
>CAZGER010000322.1:0-2696 GCA_964524565.1 uncultured Chthonomonas sp.
CGGCGCGACCATCGCCTTGGGGAGCCAAAAGTGGAACGGGACCTGCGCTGACTTGGCGAAGCAGCCGATCGCCACGAACGCGACCGCGACACCGGACGCCGAGGTGAACCCGGCCAGGTCCATCGTGCCGTTTTCGATGCTAAGGAGGGCGAGCCCGACGAGCAGCGCCAACCCGCCAAATCCCGTGACCAGGAGCGACGTCCTGGCAGACGACCGCGCCTCCTCGTTGCCCTTGAGGCCGATCAGCAGGAACGAAGTGACGGTCGTCAGCTCCCAAAACAGGAACAATGTCGGGACGTTTGCCGCCGTGACCAAGCCCAGCATCGAGCCCATAAACGCCAGGAGCGGAGCGGCCAGCCTGTTCAGGCTTGCTCGGTCAACCGAGGCGGAACTGTACAGGAGGACACCTGTGCCAATGCCACAGATCAGCTGCCAGAACAGCCATCCCCAGCCGTCCATCCGGAATGACCATTCGATCCCCCACTCGGCGACCCAAGGGCGGGAGACGCCGACGACCGAGCCCATGACCTGGAGGCCCCAGACGAACCCGGTGGCAGGAACCAGGGCGGCGGAGAAGACCAACGCCGGATGACTCGACCTGCGAAAAACGTGGCACAGTCCCGCCAGGACAAAGCAGGCGAGAAGGACAAGTTCAAGGGGGGTCATCGACTTCGGGCAAGGTCAGGTTACCAAAAACCCGTCCCAAACACCGAAACGGACGACAACGAACCGGGCCCGAGTGTCGTATCATGTGTAAGGCGGACAATCCCATGAACGCGGTCCTTCTCTCGCTCGCACTAGCCACCTGGCCGACCATCGACCTGGATCAGGAAGTCACTTATGAGAACCCAGGTGGGACGCTCACAGCGGTCCTTGGCCAGCTTGGTCAAAGCACCGATGTCGAGTTCGACGTCCACCAGGACATCGAGAAGGAGGTCGTGGTCGTCCGAGTCCAGAAGGTGCCGCTCAACAAGACTCTGGACAAGATCGCGGAGGTCACGGGCGGCAAGTGGTTCGAGAGCAATGGCAAGGTCAAGTTCATTGTCGACCTTGATCATCGGAGCCGCGACGAGAACGAGTTTGTGCGTTCGCTCCTTACCGAGATCGCCACATGGAAGGAGCGGCTGGAAACTGGCTCCAAGACCCAAAAGTACAAAGACGAGGACGGGGAGGAGTACACGATCGAGCCGTCAGCGTCCGACATCCTCCTTAACCACCTGATCCGGCAGATCCCGAACGCGACTCTCGCCCAGCTGAGGTCTGGCGACCGCGTCGTGTTCTCAACCAACCCGACGCAGGCGCAAAGGCCGATGCCCGGCTTTAACACGGCGTTGATCGAAAAGTGGATCGCCGAGCACAACGAGTCGATCTCTGACTACCCGCAAGGGCAGCTGGACGGTTTGGACGAAATCCCGCCAGAGATCCTTGAGCGGATGATGGCCCGGTTCAAAAAGTTCGAGGGAACCCCGAGCCGCATGATGCTTGTGCTGCAAGACGGTTCCCAGCGCTTTATGATGGGTGGAGGAAGCATGGTGGCCAGGCTCGTCCTGTACAACCAGGCGGGCAAGGCCGCGATCGAAGCCGCGTCCAACCTCGGCTCCGAACGCTGGCAGGACATGATCGGCGTCCCTGAAGACATTTCGGGCGATGGCGAGGTCCAAGAGAAGCCAGCCAAGCCCCAGACCAAGATCACCTATCCGGAGGAGCTGACCAAGCTGGAAGAGGAGTTCAACAAACGCTACCAGTCTGGAATGCCGCAAAAGATGCCGGCCAAGGTGATGGAGATGCTGCAGGCGGTCGACGTTCACGAGCCTTTGGCCATGTCCATCGGCTATTCGCTTGTCGGCGCGGCCCGCACGAAAGGTGTCAACGTCGTTGCGAGCCCTGAAGACGCAATGGCAGGTTCCGGCCCGACGATCAACCTCGCACCGACCGTCGAGCAGCTCCAACAACAGCTTGACTCGCGCTTGATCGAGACCGACGGGTGGTGGACGTTCAAGCCCGCAGACCCTAAGACCGACCGTGAGACCAGGATCGACCGCAAGTCGCTGGCCGCGTTCCTTAAAGCGGCAAAGGAGTCTACGCCGACTCTGGAACAGGTCGCCAAGCTGTTCGCAGACAACGATGTGAGGGACTCGTACGGCTTTTTCATCGACCGCATCACGATGCTCTGCCCGCAAGCTGTCTCCAACATCATGCAGCAGCTCGACCCCCAGGAGTACCGGCTGTTCGGGCAGTTGAGCGTCAGCCAGCGCACCGCCCTCAAAAACGGTTCACGGGTCTCTATCAGCCAACTGTCGCCTGCCGCCCAGCAAACCCTCCGCCGGTTGGTCTACGGAGCGGGCACGAACCTGGAGGTTCTCGTACCTGGGAAGGAGTTCGACCGCCAGTCGTTGATCGACAGCCTCAGCTTGTTCGACGGTATCGGCGATGCAGGGGACCTCAAGACCGAGCCGACCCTGGTCGCCCCGTCCGGTCTCCCGATGAACGGTTACATTGCCGCCCGGGTCACTGAGCAGACCTACTTTGTGATCCCGTCGAGCCCCGAGGTGACGGCGACGTCGCCGTTTTCGACATCGGCATTCGCCGCCATGAAGCGCAGGTCGAGCGTTCCGGGGTCCGCGCCGCCGAATGCGATTCCGCGCAGGCCGGTGCGCACGATCTGGATCGGTATCGACTGGTCCTTGTCGGTGAGC
>CAZGER010000323.1:0-2686 GCA_964524565.1 uncultured Chthonomonas sp.
GCCAAAAGAACTGCCCGACGTGTACAAAGGTGTCCGATTTTTCATCGATGAGCGTCTTGACCCTGCCATCGACCCAGACCCGGTGGAGCCGTACTTGCTGGTATCCCCGCACGACCTCTTGCACAGCGAACGAAGGCACCGAGCCCGGCTCCTGGTCCAGCCACTGGATGCCCGGGGGTCCGGCCCAAGGCTGCCCACCGTTGTTGATCGGCGGCAGACCGACCTTCAGTGACTTTTTAGCAGCGGCGTCGACCAGGTACATCTCAGTCTGGTCCAGCTTGTCGCCCGGTTGGTCGTAGAACCTGGTGCGGAGTTCAGACCTCGTCCGGTTTGGTCCGGTGTAGAGGAGCACCTAAACCTGCCGTCGGTCCCCGGGGATCACGCGCATCGCTACGATGTGGTTCGACCATGGCGCCCAGGTTGCCCGCTCGAACTGGCCTTCCTGGGTCATGATGGTCCAGGATTCCGCACCGGTTTCCTGGACCTCCACCTGTCCAGCGTTGATCCGTAGCCTGAAGCGACCGTCGGTGGAAACCGACCTTGGTTGTCCTTGGCCCGGGGTCGGCCCTGGTTCTCGCGCAGTGGCTGCCTTCACCGTGGACGTAGCAAGGTCGAGCTCAAGGGACTTGCCGCGGAAGGTGAACCTCAGGGAGGTTCCCCCAGCGGAGACGGTCACTGCACCGAGGTCGATCGAGTCTTGGCCGACCTGGGTTCCGGACTCTTTCGCCAGGGCCTCGGCGACACGGGCGTGGTCAAAAAGGGGCCGTTCTGCGCCGGACGGGTACGAAAAGCGCACGTAGGTCGCCTTTTCGCGCGTTTCTTGCCTCCGGACAGCGACGTCGTCGCCGAGCCAGACGGGTGTGAGCCTTTCGTTGAGGACCGAGCCACCGGCAGACCGTTGCACGGCGGTTGAACGGGCGTACAGCCCAGCGGTCTCCTCGGGCGAGGGTGAATAGGGCAGGTACGCAAAGCCAGCCAGGGCCCCAGTGGCAACAACGCCGATGAACATGCCCTATTCTGGTTCCTGGAGGGTCGGAAATGGACCACTGGGGAGCGAGAAAGAAAAAGCCCGGTACGCGCGAGGCGTACCGGGCTGTGGGGTCAGACCCTAGTGATGGTGGTCGTGGCCATGGTCTTCCTCTTTTTCAGGAAGCTCGGCGATGGCGCACTCGGTCGTCAGCAGGAGCCCGCTGATGCTGGCCGAGTTCTGCAGGCAGGTCCGAACGACCTTGGCCGGGTCGACGACGCCAGCCTTCATCAGGTCCTCGAACTCCAGGGTCGCAGCGTTGAAGCCGACGCCCGCCTTGCCGTTGCGGACCTTGTCGACGATCACAGAGCCCTCGGCTCCAGCGTTGGCAGCAATGGTCCTCAACGGGGCCTCGATCGCCTTGCGGATGATCTCCAGACCGATTTCTTGGTCGCCGCTGACCTTGACCTTGTCCAGTGCCTTTCCAGCAAAGATGAGTGCGGTGCCGCCCCCGGCCACGATGCCTTCCTCAAGTCCGGCCCTGGTCGCTGCAAGAGCGTCTTCCATTCGGGCTTTCTTTTCCTTAAGCGCAGTCTCTGTCGCGGCTCCGACCTTGATCACAGCGACGCCGCCGCTGAGCTTGGCCAGCCGTTCCTGGAGCTTCTCTTTGTCGTAGTTGGAGTCTGTGGTCTCGATCGCACGCTTGATCTGGGCGATCCTGCCGTTGATCGCGTCCTTCTTGCCCTTGCCGCCGACGATCGTCGTGGCATCCTTCGTCACGACGACCTTGCTGGCCGAACCGAGCATGCCCAAGTCCACGTTTTCCAGCTTCATGCCAAGGTCTTCTGTGATGAAGGTGCCGCCAGTGACGATGGCCATGTCCTCCATCATCGCCTTGCGCCGTTCGCCAAACCCGGGGGACTTGACCGCGACGACAGGGAGGTTGCTGCGCAGCCTGTTAAGAACCAGGGTCGCCAGACACTCGTTCTCAACGTCCTCAGCAACGATCACAAGCGCGCGGCCGGACCGAACGACCTTTTCCAGGACAGGCACGAGGTCTTGGACCGTGCTGATCTTCTTTTCGAAGTAGAGGATCATCGGTTCTTCGAAGACTGTCTCCATCCTTTGCGGGTCGGTGATGAAGTAAGGCGACAGATAGCCTTTGTCGAACTGGAGGCCGTCGACGATCTCAAAAGTCGTCTCCGTCCCTTTCGATTCCTCGACGGTCACGACACCGTCCTTACCGACCGTGTCGATGACTTCGGCGACCATCTCGCCGATCTCGGCATCGTTGGCAGAGATCGTGGCGACCTCGACCATCCCTTTGCGACCCTTGACCGGCGTCGCGAGCTTTTCGAGCTCTGCGACGATCGCGTCGACGGCCACGTCGATGCCTTTCTTGATCTGCATCGGGTTTGACCCGGCGGCTACGTTCCGGACACCCTCCTTGAAGATGGCTTGGGCAAGGACAGTGGCGGTGGTCGTCCCATCACCGGCAAGGTCGTTGGTCTTGCTGCTCACTTCGCGGATCAGCTGTGCGCCCATGTTCTCGAACCGGTCTTCGACCTCGATCTCCTTGGCGATGGTCACGCCGTCGTTGATCACGGTCGGCGAGCCGAACTTCTTTTCCAGCACGACGTTCCTGCCGCGGGGGCCGAGGGTCACTGTGACCGCGTTTGCGAGTTTGTCGACACCCGCCTCGATCTGCTTGCGGGCGTC
>CAZGER010000324.1:0-2680 GCA_964524565.1 uncultured Chthonomonas sp.
ATGTGGGTGCCGTTTGTGTACGTTTGCTTCAGCCTGGTTTACGCGGTTTTGCGGATGCAGGCGAGCGGCCTTTTGGCGAACGAGGCCACTGCCGCCGCGTTTTACCGGAACTACAGCGTCGCGCTGGCGATCAACTTTGCGACGGCGATCCTGGCGAGCGCTATCAGTCCCTTGCTCTCGCGCAAGGTCGAACTGGCGGGGAGTCGGCGCAGGAGCGCTTAGACACCGAGGCTTTCTGCGTTTGACCTCATCGCCTGGATGACGTTGGCTATGTGGCCTTCCAGGGGGAGTCCGATGAGTTCGGCTCCGCGGGCGACATCTTGGCGGTTGACGCCGGCGGCGAAGTTGGGGACCTTGAGCTTTTTGAGGACGCTCTTTGGTTCCATGTCGCTGACGGACCTGCTGGGGCGGACGTAGGCACAGGCGGTGACGAAGCCCGATATCTCGTCGCAGGCGAAGAGGTAGCGCTGGATGGGGGTCTCGGGCTGTACGCCGGTCTTTTCCGGGTAGTGGGCGGCGATGGCGTTGAGGACCTCTTCGTCCGCTCCTTTTTGGCGGAGGTGGTCGATTCCCCAGAGGGGGTGTTCGTCGGGGTGTTGTTCGTAGTCGAAATCGTGGAGGAGGCCAGCGATGCCCCAGGTTTCTTCGTCTGCCCCTTGCTGGTTGGCGTACCACCTCATGCAGGTTTCGACGGCGAGCATGTGACGCCTGAGGGCTTCGCTGGGGGTGTGTTCGCAGACGGTCTGCCAGGCTTGGTCCCGGTTCATTCGGGGATGGTACCGGGGCCCATGGTGCGGGAAAGGACGAACTGGTCCCTCTTTCTTCCTTTGAGGGAGAGGGTGCGGTTGCCGTCCCGGACGAAGACCTCTTCGAGCTGCTGTCCGGAGGCGGGGTCTTTGTGGAGGAGGTATGTGACGTGGAAGGGGGAGGGTTGGAGGGTGAGTCGGCAGAGCGTGAACCCTTCGTGGACCGTGAAGGAGACATTCAGCAGTCCGAGGGGGAGGGGGTCGATGTGGTTTTTGACGGCTTCTCGGAGGCGGTTTTCGAAGGTGTCTTGTTTGTCCGGGTCTTTGAGGAGGGAGAAATCGCCTTCGAGCCCGACGGGGTTGAGTCTATCGTCGACGCCGATGGTGAGGACGCCCCCCTGGGAGTTGAGGAAGGCGCAGACTGTCTTGAGGGTGGCGAGTGCGTGGGCTGGGTTTCTGGTCGATGTCCTGCAGTCGAACTCGAAGGTGGCTTTGTACTCGACGGTCGGGCCTTCGGGGGGAAGGGGGGCGGGGGGGACGCCTATCTTGACGGTCTGGCTGAGGTCTGGCAGGGGTTGGTCGGTCGGATTGTCTTGGACGAGGCGGGCGGCGATGGCGATCCTTGCCAACTCAGCCTGGCACTCGTCGTGGACGGTGAGGGTTTGCGGTGGGAGGGTGTCGGCGGCGGAGGGGGCGAGACCGGCCAGGGCGGTCGCGGGGTCTTTTACGGCCAGGACGTGCTGGAGGAACCCTTGGGGGAGGAGGAGCGGCGTGCCGTTATCGTGGCAGGAGGCCTCGATCCAGGCAATGGGGGCAAGGGGCGGCCCGATGTAGGGGACGGGGCCGAACCTGGCGGACAGGAGCCTTCTTGCACTGGGGCTTTGCTGGTGCAGGCCGCTGACGTAGAGCGCATTGACCTTTTGGTGGACAAGGTGGGGGTCTTCGTCTTCTGTGACGAGGAACCTTTCTGGCGGGGCCAGCCAGCCACGGCGGGCGAGGACCTGCAGGAACATGATCCGCGCGGCGACGCAGGCGAGAAAGGCTGTGCGCGTGGTGGCCAGGGCCACTGGCTGGTGGGCGCCTGCCGTGCCGATCGCGACGACCTGGCCCTCGAACGAGCCTATGAGCCTGTTCAGAGGTGCTTCTTCCACCAGTCGGCGATTTCCTTGAGGCGGTGGACGCGGAGGTCGACGGGGCCGTTGCGGCTCATTCCGTGGCTTGTTTCGATCGGATAGCGGACGAACCTGGAGGGCACCTTTTGTGCCTGGAGAGCGTGGAAGACCTGTTCGCCCTGCTCGACGTTGCAGCGGAAGTCGCCTTCGCTGTGGATGACGAGCATGGGGGTTTTGACCTTGTCGAAGTAGGCGAGGGGGGACTGCTGCCACATTTTGGCGATCTGCTGGAGATCGCCCCATGCGTGGCCACCAAAGTAGTCGTCGCGGGCCAGGGGGAAGTCGGAGTTGCCGGCCATCGAGACCCAGTTTGAGACGCACCTGTCGGTGATGGCAGCTTTGTAGTCGGAGGAGTGTCCGACCGCCCAGTTGGTCATGTAGCCACCGTAGGAGCCACCCATGATGGCGATCCGCTTGGGGTCGCACCAGGGCTGATCTTTGATCCAGGCGGTGACGCTTTGGACGTCTTCCCAGTCTTTGCTGCCCCAATCCCTGGCGATGGCGCTGCAGAAGTCTTCTCCGTAGCCCTTGCTGCCACGGGGATTGCTAAAGACGACGACATAGCCATTGGCGACGAGCCATTGGAACTCGTGGAAGTACCCGAGGGCGTACTGGGTGTGGGGGCCACCGTGGACCTCAAGGACCGTTGGGGCGCGCTTCCCTGCCTTGAGTCCGGCCGGTTTCATGACCCAGGTTTGGACAGAGGCGCCGTCGGTGGACTTGACCCAGGCAGGTTCTGGCTTGACGAGGGCGAGTCCGGCG
>CAZGER010000325.1:0-2680 GCA_964524565.1 uncultured Chthonomonas sp.
CGGCCGGGCTCTTCGTCAATTCCCACTCATAGCCGAACAGGTTCTCAAAGAAGTAGTTGCCCCACTGCGCGGGGGTCGTAGTCCAGGTGACTTCGAGCCCGCTGGAGATCGTGTCATTGCCACTGCCAGAACCGTACGAACTCATCCAGCCCAGACCTTGGTTCTCGATCGGCGCGGATTCTGGGACCGGTCCGACGTGGTCAACGGTCGACGCACCGTGGGCCTTGCCAAACGTGTGGCCGCCTGCGATGAGGGCCACGGTCTCTTCATCGTTCATGGCCATACGCGCGAACGTCTCGCGGATGTCCTTGGCGGCTGCGACAGGATCGGGGTTGCCGTCCGGCCCTTCGGGGTTCACGTAGATCAGGCCCATCTGGACAGCCGCCAGAGGGTTTTCCAGGTCGCGGTCGCCTGAGTAGCGGGAATTGCCCAGCCACTGCGACTCGCGGCCCCAGTAGACGTCCTGGTCCGGTTCCCAGGTGTCTGCCCGGCCCGCAGCGAACCCAAAGGTGCGAAATCCCATCGTCTCCAAGGCGACGTTTCCGGCGAGGATCAGCAGGTCCGCCCACGAGATGCCCTGTCCGTACTTTTGCTTGATCGGCCAGAGCAGCCGGCGAGACTTGTCGATGTTCACGTTGTCCGGCCAGCTGTTCAGGGGCGCAAACCTCTGCTGCCCCCTTCCGGCGCCGCCCCGCCCGTCGCCGATGCGATAGGTTCCGGCGCTGTGCCATGCCATCCGGATGAACTGTGGCCCGTAGTGGCCGAAGTCAGCGGGCCACCAGGGCTGGGAGTCGGTCATGAGGTCGCGGAGGTCGCTCTTGAGCGCCTCGTAGTCCAGCTGACTGAACGCCTTGCGGTAGTCGAAGTCTGGATCGAGCGGGTTCGACTTTTGGGAGTGCTGGCTCAGGAGGTCGGTCCGAAGCTGGTTGGGCCACCATTCCCGGTTCGAGGTGCCCTCGGTTTGGGCACCGGCGTGCGGACATTTATCTTGACTTGACATGGTTTGTTTCTTTTGTTGTCGTGGAACCTTGGCATTTGGGGCAGATCCCCCAGTAAACGACCTCTGCCTCGTCGATCACGTAGTCGTGGTCGTCGCAAGGCTGGAGGCAAGGAGCTTCGCCCACCGCGCAATCGATATCGACCACGGCGTGGCATTTGCGGCACACCAGGTGGTGGTGGTTGTCCCCCACCCTGGTCTCGTAGATGGCTGGACGTCCGGCCGGACAGATCCTGCGCAGCACCCCGGCCGCAACGAGGGCGTTGAGGTTGTCGAACACGGCCTGGCGAGAAAGGTCGGGCAACCTGATCCGCGCCGCCGCGACGATGAAATCGGCGTCCCTGTGCTTGCCTTCGGAACCCACAGATTCCAACACGGCCAGCCGCTGCGCAGTCACCCTCAGGTTTGCTTCTCGCAACAACCTGGAGAGGTCCGTGTCCACGGATTCATCCTACCAGTACTCTGGACTCGATCCAGATATGCCTAGGACGGTCGCCGGGTAAAAGTGGGCAATGACCGCGAACCAGATCCTTGCTGAGATCGAACCCCTGGGCACCGAGCCTTACCGAAAGGTCCTGCGTAACCACGGCGTGACCGGTCCTTTGTTCGGCGTTAAGATCGAAGAACTTAAGAAGTACGAACGGAAGATCAAAAAGGACTACCAGCTGGCTCTGGACCTGTTTGACACAGGGGTCTACGACGCGATGTACCTGGCCGGTCTGGTCGCTGACGAGAACAGGATGACCAAGAACGACCTTCGGTCCTGGCTTTCTAAGACGGACAACGACGTGGTGGCGGAGTTCGCCGTCGCCTGGGTGGCTGCAGACGGCCCCCACGGGTGGGACCTCGCCCTGGAGTGGATCGATTCGCCGGACGTGAAGACGGCGGTCGTCGGCTGGGGGACGCTTTCTAGCGTTGTGGCGGTCAAGAACGACTCCGACCTGGACATCCAGGCGCTGGGGGCCCTTTTGCAGAGGGTCGAGGCGACGATCCACACCCAGCCCGACAGGGTCCGGTACAAAATGAACGGCTTTGTGATCGCCCTGGGGTGCTATGTCGCAGAACTGACGGACGAGGCCCTGGCCGCTGGCGAGAGGATCGGCCCGGTGAGCGTTGACATGGGCAACACTTCGTGTAAAGTCCCGTCTGCGCCGGACTACATCCGCAAGGTCTCGGGCATGGGTCGGGTCGGCCGCAAGCGCAAGTCCGCCCGCTGCTAGGTTGGGTGTTTGTGCCTAACCCTTTCCGGGCCAGGCCGTCGCGGGAGCAGGTTTGGTACGCCGAAGTAGATACACTTAGAACTTTCCTGAGCAGCCGTGCCTAGCACTAGAATCTGAATCCCAGCAGACTTCCAGCCTCAGTGTCGTCAAGCGTCAGCACGACATGATCGTCCAGATTGAGTGCGCCAAGATATTGCTTTTCAGGCAGGAAATCTGAATTCCAGAAGCTGATGTACTGGAATCCATTTGAATCGGACTCAGTCCAAGCCAGTTCTAAGGCATGACCTCGTTGACGCACTTCCACTCCATCGAACAATGTGGTGTCGTGGACCAGGAACTTCGGCCCTTGATCATTCTGAGCCCAGAGACGAGCTAGCAAGAGGTCGTAGCAAAAAATCTTCATCTTTCCGATTCCCTCCGCGTCGTCCCGCTCAACTTTTGTGCCGAACTTGAATCCGGCCTT
>CAZGER010000326.1:0-1758 GCA_964524565.1 uncultured Chthonomonas sp.
CAAGACCGCGAACCCCTGACAAGGGTGCTCTGGCGGCTCAGGGAGATCGACAGCAAGAAACCAATGTTCGTCAAGGTCGCCCCAGACCTTGAAGAAGAAGGGCTCGAAGAGCTTGTGGAAGTGTGCCTGGACCTCGGTCTCACCGGCATCGTTGCGACGAACACGACAGTCTCCCGGACCGGCCTCTCCCACGATCCGTCCCAGGACGGCGGACTTTCGGGGGCGCCGCTCACCAACCTGGCCGACACAACCCTTGCGACACTTTTAAAACTGTCGGAAGGTCGCCTCCACCTCATCGGTGTTGGCGGAGTGATGTCACCGGCTGACGCCGCGCGCAAACTCGAACTCGGCGCGTCCCTAGTCCAGGTCTACACCGGCTGGATCTACAACGGACCATTGTTCGTGGACGAGATTTGCAAAAACCTGGCCCGGTCGGCATCATCCGCACAGGCGCTGACTGGTTCGCCTTGAACCTAGCCGAGCCTTACGGCCGGTAGCGGAACGTGATGCGGCAGCGCTCCAGATCGTCTCTGAGCCCGTGACTCGGCAAATCAGGTCACCGTAGTATTTGTCTAAAGACCGGCTGGGAGTTTTTGAAACCGCCAATACCAGCCCCGCGCCGGAGTTCGCCGACGGTCGATCCTGACGAAACTGCCTTCCTTGACATAATGATTCCAAAACTTACTGAACCTGCCCTACCAGCGAAGCTAATGAGCCGCGAACGCTCGATCACCACAGACATCCTCCTTCCAAGGCCAAAGTCGTCAGACTTGCCATCCAAAAACGAGAGTGGGTATCGGTAGAAATCGAACGGGCTCCTCGTGCTGTCTGCAACGTATGGTTCCACGTCAGTGTCGGTTATCGACGTCCGTCCATTGCCTGCCCATAGCTCTGTTTCGTCGTTGAGAGACCAGCTACCGGACTCGGGAATGACGATTGAAGAAACTGCAAATCGAATGGCATCATGCTCCTCTAGCACGGTGGAGGACTCTGATAACGCACCCTGCAACAAGCCCGCTAACATCACATCTACATCGCTTAAGGAGCCCTCCGATTTCTGGTTCTTCCATCCGGCTTCGGCAAGTGATCCAAAGAGTCTTGACCTTGCCAAGTTGTGGTTCGTTGCCCTGTTCAGTTCGGCCATGTTGGGCAAATCCCGATAGCTGCCCTTCGAAAACATCTCGAACAATCTAGAACACGTTTCCGCGGAAACCTCTTTTAAAATCTGTCGGCCAAGCTGATTCGGCCGGACGAGAAGCGTCGATCCAACCATCTTCACATCAATGCCAGCCGGTGTCCCACGCAGAGCGCGCACCCAAGACCTCGCGTCGAGTGAGGTTGAACCATGGTCGATCCATGAAAACTCAATGTCGGCTGGAAGGTATGCAAGGCAAGACTCTGCGCGAAAGAACTTCATGATGATGCTTAGAAGCTCACCAATCAGCACGTCCCTTGCCGGCAGGGGTGGGTTCTTTGCCGCGCCCTTTGCATATTCAAAAGTCTGGTTCATGGCGGGAGCGAACGGCACGGTCGTCGCCCAGTCGGGCTCGACCGGCTCCTCGGACTCCACAGGATCGAATGTTTGATAAACTGGGATCGAGGTCGAGCCTCGTGCCACGAACGCGCCGAGCGAAGAAAACACCTTGACACCGACATCCATCTGGTCGGTGACGCAACGCAACGTGAGGACAACATCGAGGGATTCGTCGGACAAATCCCGGTTTGCACGGCCCGCCCAAGCCGCTATGTTGGACAGGA
>CAZGER010000326.1:1768-2651 GCA_964524565.1 uncultured Chthonomonas sp.
TCGCTGGTTGCCTAGTTCTTCCTCAGCGAGTGCCACGTCGTCACGGATGGTTCGTGAACCCATTCCGTATGCCCTAAAGATTCGAGCAACCAGTTCGGTGGTCTTGTCCGGCAAAGCGGTCCCAAAGAGCTTTGAAGGGCCGTACACGCGTGGGGTGCCTTCTTCGAGGCATGTTGCGACTAAGTCGTCCATCGGAAGGGTGCTAAGAAGTTCCTCAACCGGGAGCTGGACTCGCGCCAGGAAGGCTCTTTCCAGAGACCGCCTTTGCTCCGGAGTGCCCGAGATCAGCAGGGCAACGATCCTATCGCACTCGCCCACAAATCTCTTTTCCCACACGTCGATGGTTTCCCGGCCGCGCAACTCCGATTCGATTGCGAGTTTTGCATCCGACCTTTGCTGGCGAATGCTGCCAGACAGTTCTGCCTTGCTTGGAGCAATGTGGGTGATGCCGGACTTCCCGTCCTTCTTGGCCGTTGCGCCGAGACACCACAACACCTCGTCTGGAAAAAAAACTCGTCGGGGACCTTTCCTGGAGAGGGTCGCCTGCCCATATGCATGATCGATTGAGTAGGCACCGTGAGGAGCGTCCAAAAAATCGACGATCTTTGCACCTGTACCCTGGCTCAAAGTGCCAAGCCATGTCACGCCCAGGACAAACGACAGGATCGCCAATGTCTAAGGCCCTTCGCAGCCACTTCCAGGACAGCATTGGCACACCTGGCTGACGGAGTTCCACTGGCACGTCCACTGTGAGGTTACTCGGCATTGAGCACCAGGATTTTCGCAGGCCGTTCCCGCCACATTTGTCTTGCACTGAACTGGATCCGGCGCGAACGCGAGGACAGGAACGAGAACGACGATAGCCACAAAGAGGATAGTTAGC
>CAZGER010000327.1:0-2648 GCA_964524565.1 uncultured Chthonomonas sp.
GGATCGCTGACGTAGGCGTCGGCACCGGGCTTACCGGGAGCGATAGCCAGACCCTTGTTCTCGGCCATGTACAGGTCGAGCTTTTTGGCCTCTTTGGGGGGCCATGACGAGTATTCGCGCCACGTTTTTGCGCCGCTGTCAAACACACGCACCTCAGGGAAGGACTTTGCCTGCCCGCTTGGACGCAGGTAAGCGTCGAAGAAGGGGAACTCGACCTCGTCTTGGAAGTACTGGCTGGTGTTGGACCCCCAGTCAAAGACGTGGAACCGGTTGCCCGGGGGCCCTGCCCACATTCCGTGGAACCACGGCCCCATGATGAGGATGTTCGTGATCCCAGGGCTCATGGCCTCGGCAGCCTTGTAACACGCCATCGGCCCCCAGCAGTCTTCGGCGTCGAAGAACCCACCGACCCAGAGGAGGGCGCACTTGACCCCCTTGAGGTTGCTGGGGATGCTCCTGGACTGCCAGAACTCGTCGTAGGTGTCGTGCCGGACAAAGTCCGACCAGTAGGGGACTCGGCCCTGGTAGAGCTTGGGCTCGACGTTGGCCAGACCGCCGAGGTCGAGGAAGAACCGGTAGGCGTCTCCACCGATGTTGAGGGGCACCCGTTGGCCGCTTTGTCCGGGTCCGGGCCTGACGACGCCGAACCCACTGTGGAAGCTGATGAAGTCTTGAAGGAAGAACGCCCCGTTGTGGTGGAAGTCGTCTCCCAGGAACCAGTCGGCGGTGGGGGCCTGCGGGCTGGCGGCCTTGAGTGCTGGGTGCTTGCTCATGGCTCCGGCGGCGGCATAGCCTCCGGGGTAGCTGATGCCCCAGAGTCCGACGTTGCCGTTGTTCTCCGGCACGTTTTTGACCAAAAAGTCGATGGTGTCGTAGGTGTCGGTGCTTTCGTCGATGCTGTGGGGATCCGGCTTGAGTCCGTTCTGGCCGAACACGTCGAGCAGTTGGGGTCGGACGTTGACGAAATCGCCTTCTGACATGTTCTTGCCGCGGACGTCGCTGAACGCAAAGATGTAGCCGGCTTCTTGCATCTTGAGCGAGCCGCCCATTCCGCCCCGGTAGGCGTCCGGCCCGTAGGGCTGGCAGGAGTACGGCGTGCGCTGGAGCAGGATCGGGTGCTTGCCCGGTTTGTTCTTTGGCACGTAGGCGCAGGCGTAGAGGCGGGTGCCGTCCCTTGCTGGAACCATGTACTCGTACTTTTGGTAGAGGTCCGAGGTGCGCGTCTGGGCAAAGGCGCCGGCAGAAAGCAGGGCCAGACTCAGGGCAGCGATTTTCGCTTTGGCCATAGCCAGACTATAGAACAAACGGGGCCGGAGGAACCCTGTTCGCTCAGTTTGTCGCCTTGCGAAACATGAGGATCTCGGAGTTGATGCAGAACCTCAGACCGGTCTTTTCTCGCGGGCCGTCGTCAAAAACGTGGCCAAGGTGACCGTCGCACCTGGAGCAGAGCACCTCCACGCGGCTCATGCCGTAGGAGAGATCGGTCTTGAGCCAGACGTTTTTGCGGTCGAACGGCTGGAAGAACGAGGGCCAACCGGTGCCGGACTCGAACTTGGTGTCGCTCTTAAACAAGGGCAGGTCGCACCCGATGCAGTGGTAGACGCCCTTTTCCTTGTTGGCCAGGTAGCCGCCGCAGAAGGCCGCCTCGGTGCCCTTGCCCCGAAGGATCTTGTACTGGGAGTCTGTGAGGGTCTTGCGCCACTCTGCCTCGGTCTTGACGAGCTTGTCGGGACGGGTCGGGCTTTTGTCCTCTATTTTGAGCCCGCCGATGGACCTTTGCTGGCCCGAACCTTGGGCCACGGCGACGGCCGTCGAGCATCCGGCCACGGCCACCAGGGCGACTAAGAGCGCAATCGTGGGCTTCATCGACCTTTTAACGCGCTGGCCGGGGAATAAGTTCAGGGTCCCGGACCAGCGCCTCTATAGGATACAGTCTGGCATCCATGAAGGTGGCGCTGGTGATCAACTCTGGCTCACGTGCGGCCAAGGAGCATGCGGCGGTCTTGCCCGTGATGCTGGAGAAGGCCGGGGCCGAGGTCACGGTCTGCCACCTGGCTGACTCGCCGGACAAATTTCGGGCTGCGCTCAAGGACGCTGTCGCGAACGGGCCGGACATTGTCGCGGTCGGCGGCGGGGACGGGACCCTCGGGATGGCGGCGGGGACCTTGCGCGGCTCGAAGACGCCAATGGCCGTGCTGCCATTGGGAACGGGAAACCAATTTGCCAAGGAGCTCGGGATCAAGGACTTGGAGTCAGCGGTGGCGACTGTCACGGGTGGCGAGACGTTCGAGTGCGACGTTGCCATGCTCAACGGGCAGCCGTTTGTGACGGTCGCATCGATCGGGTTGAGCACGGACGCGGCGAACAGTCTGTTTGCCAAGCAGCTTGTCGGGAAGCTGGCCTACATCCCGGCTTGGATCAAGGCTGTTGCCCGGGCCAAGCGGTTTTGTTACCGTGTGGAGTCCGACGGGCGGGTGGTCGAAGGGGAGGCGGTGCAGATCGTGATCGGGAACGGGCGCAGCCATGCGGGGCCGCTGTGGACCCATTCGCAGGCCTCGGTGACCGACGGGCACCTGAACGGCTATATTGTCGGGCCGATCAATGCCGTCCAGGGGTTGGCGGCGGCGGGGCTCTCGTTCGTGGGGCAG
>CAZGER010000328.1:0-2629 GCA_964524565.1 uncultured Chthonomonas sp.
GAGCATGAGGTTGGGGAAGAGCCAGTAGTAGTAGGCGGCTATGCGTCTACCGTGGTCGGGGCTGGATTTTGGGAGGTCGAAGACGACGTCGCCATCGTTGGCGACGCCGAGTTGGAGGTTGCCGTGGGTGATGAGCTCGGTGCAATAGTCTCCGTAGTTGAGGGCCTCGTTGAGGGCGGCGTGGATGTAGGGGATGTGGAAGCCTTCTAGGTAGTTATCGACGTAGAGCGCCCAGTGTCCGTTGACGAGGTATTCGCGGCCCCTTTCTGGGGTGTGGACGAACTCTTGGACGGGGAGCCATCCGATGCGGTCCTCGATTTCTTTGAAGGTGTTTTCGAGTGTGTCGGTCGGGGTTCCGACGCAGGTGAAGAGGAACTGTCTCCAGTTGGAGAACGCGACTTTGGGCAGGTTGTCGGAGGGTGCGGGATAGCCATCTACGCCATCGAACTCTGGCATGAACTGGCAGGCCCCATCGAGTCCGAATCGTCGTCCGTGGTAGCGGCAGCGGAGGGTGTTTTCTGTGCCGGTGCCTTCGCAGAGGATGTTTCCTCGGTGGGTGCAGACGTTGCTGAGGCAGTGGACGGTGTCGTTGCGGTCGCGGGTGAAGAGGAGCGGTTCGTCGAGGCAGCCTTCGAGGAGTGTGAAGGGGTAGACGGAGCCTGGGACCTTGACGTTATCGGCCCATGTGACGAACTGCCAGGAGTCGGCGAAGATGCGTTCTTTGGCCTGTTGGAAGGTCTCTGGATCGGTGTAGAAGGCGGACGGGATGGTCCATGACTTTTCGACACTTTGATCTATGAGGGAATCCCAGCGTGGCATGGATGGATGCTACCCAGGGGTGGTGCGGGCAGTCGGCTGGAAGGTCTAGCTGATGGCTGCGTCGCCCCTTTCCCCGGTCCGGACGCGGACGGCATCGATGACCTCGCTGACGAAGATCTTGCCGTCCCCGAGTTCTCCGGTGCGGGCGGCGGTGACGATGGCCTCTATAGCTTGTTCGAGGTCGTCGTTGTGGACGACGACCTCGAGTTTGAACTTGGGGACAAGGTTGAGGGCGTAGGTGGAGCCCCTGAAGCTCTCTGTCTGGCCTTGTTGCCGGCCGAAGCCCCTGGTCTCTTCGACGGAGAGGCCAAGGATGCCGACCTCTTCGAGGGCGGTCTTGACGTCTTCGAGCCGATTCATACGGATATAAGCCTGGATCCTTTTCATATCAGAACCCGCGGGACGACCCGAGGAGGTTTTGGTGTCCTCCTGCGCCGGGGACCATGACTCCGTCTCCTGGGTCTACGGAGGAGCTATCGGGGAGGGAGTTGAGGAGTCCTGTGGCGTAGGCGAGCTGTTCGATGAGTCCGCCGTGGGTTTCGGCGATCCATCCTACGCGGTCGCTGGTGTCGCCGGTTGTGGCTGCCTCGATTCCGTCGTTGATGTGTCCTTGGTCGAAGACGTCCTCGATTGTGCCGTCCCTTTCTCCGTTTTCGATGCGTTCGAACCTTTCTCTCCAAGTGTTGTAGTCTTCGAGGCGTTCTCTGGTCTCGTTGGCGCGCTCGGCGCGGTCACGCCAGCGCTCGAACCAGTTGCTTTGGGCGAAGGGTCTTGTGGCGCGCAGGAACAGGGTTTGGACGACGGGGTCGAGGTTGGTCCGGGCTTTGCCGCGGGACGGGACCCCGGTGTAGACCCACATGCGGACCTGCTGTTCTTTGACGACTGTTTTCGTGAGGTCTTGTGGGTCGGGGCTTGTCGATTTCACGCGGTTGACGGCCCAGGCGGTGAGTTTGGGGTCGTCTGGGCTTACGAAGGAGGGGACGTCGTCGTTGTAGGTGAGTTCGAGGACGAGGTTGGGGCCCTGGACGATTTTGACGATGCGTCCTTTGGCGTCTCTGGTGAGTTCGTTTTTCCGGGGGACGACGACCTGCATGGTGGAGCGGCTGTAGCCTTGGGGCTGCCATCGGACGAGGTAGCCCTTGGGGTGGAGGTTCCAGCGTCCGCCGGGGATCTCGCTCCTTGTGTCGGCGGGGGCGGGGAGGACGGCGAGCCGCTCGAAATCTTCATAGGTGGAGTTTGCTTTGTAGAAGAGTTGGCGCATTTTGTTATCGAACTGCAGCAGGGGTCTGAGCTCGGCCGAGGCTTTGTTGAAGAGGGCTTTGGAGGCTTCTTCGGAGATGTAGTCCAGTGCTCCTTCGGCAAGGAGTTTTGGCCCGTCGTCGCCCATGAGCTGGAGCATTGCCGTTCTGGCGCCACCTTGCATGTTTTGGGGTTTTGTCCGGCTAAGGACGGACCAGATGAGGAGCTGCATGTCTCGTTGCTGGACGCTGGGGTTGAGGTTGTAGCGGTGGAGGAGTTCGTGCAGGAGTTTGGACTTGCTGCCTTTCCAGGGGCCGAGTACGTAGCCCATTCCCTTTGTCGGCCCGTATGTATAGCCTTTGGCGCAGAAGGAATGTATATCTCGTTGCCACGCGCCGGGGGTGACGGTGTAGTTGCCTTTGGCATCGATGTGGGAGGCGTTGAGTTCGGTGTAGGCGCGCGGTTCGTAGCCGTCGAATATGGCGCACCCATAGGGCTTGGAGTCGTTGATGGTGACGGAGAGGGGGGCCTCACCGCGGGTGAGGTCGCCCAGGGACGGCAGTTTGATATC
>CAZGER010000329.1:0-2606 GCA_964524565.1 uncultured Chthonomonas sp.
GACGCCCTAGTCGTGTTG
Source organism: uncultured Chthonomonas sp. (assembly GCA_964524565.1). Classification (GTDB taxonomy): domain Bacteria; phylum Armatimonadota; class Fimbriimonadia; order Fimbriimonadales; family Fimbriimonadaceae; genus UphvI-Ar2. The sequence continues at coordinate 19 of CAZGER010000329.1, forward strand.
CCTTCCGAGCCTCCGCAGGTGACTCCAGGGCTGAAGCGGGTTGTCGACAGCTTCGGCTACATCGTGGCGGTGGACCGTGGTCTGACCGAGCCGTTCGCCGACGTGTGGGTCCGGGGGGACAACGTTGAGTTTGGCCGTAAGGCCGCCGAGTACATGGCTGGCAAGCTGGGCGGCAAGGGCTCGATCATTGTTTTCCAGGGCATCCCTTCACCGATCGACGAACAGCGGGTCCAGGGCTTTAAGGAAGTCATGGCCAAGTACCCTGACATCAAGATCTTGGACAGTCAGCCAGGCATGTGGAACCGTGACGAGTCGTACAAAGTCGCCCAGAACCTGTTGGTGAAGTTCTCGAAGTTCGACGCCATTTGGGCGAGCGACGACGACATGGCGATGGGGATCGAGAAGGCGCTGAAGGAAGCCGGCCGGGACAAAGGGATTTGGATGCTCGGCGGCGGCGGGATGAAAGAGATGGTGAAGAACGTGATGGACGGGCACCCTCTGTACCCGGCCACCGTGACGTATTCGCCGAAGATGATCGCCAACGCGATCGAGCGGTGCCTTTCTGACCTGAAGGCGGGCAAGAAGCACACGGGCAAGCAGGTGGACGACATCCTTCCGATCGATGTCATCACTCCTGACAACGCGAAGGACTTTTACGAGCCGGACGCTGCGTACTAGGGGTCTCGTGGAGATCCGGCCCGGGGTTTGGACCCTGGGCCGGATTTTTTGTGCCTGCTACTTTTGGTAGACGCTTTCGTAGGTGATGGTGGTCTTGAAGACCTTGTCTCCCACGCGGAGGACGACCCCGTAGTCACCGTCGGCCAGGGCGTTGCGGCCGGTCGGTCGCCAGCGAACCAAGTTCAGACCCTTGTTGCCGGTGCCGTCCATGCGGCCGATCCTGTCGCCGTTGGAGTTGAGGATCTCGACCTCGATCTTTTCTTCCGACTTGTCCTTGAGCCGGTAGTAGATGTAGCCGCCGGGCTGGGTGTTGGGGCTCGTCCACAGGCGGTTGCCGTCGAACCAGCCGTCGAACATCGTTCCCATGTTGTACACGGCCATTGGCTTGCACAAGAACACGTCTTGGGCCAGGTTGGCATCGGTGAGCTGCTCGAGCGGGGAGACAGGGATGATCCAGAAGGAGCGGCCGTGGGTGGCCACAATGAGGTCCCCGTCCCTCGGGTGGATGACGGCGTCATCGACGCGGACGGTCGGGAAGCCCTCGTCTTTGTGGATCTGGACCCAGTTTGCGCCTTGGTCGAGGCTGGTGTAGAGACCGCGCTCGGTGCCGAGGAACAAAAGGTTGTTGTTCTGCAGGCCCTCGGTGACGACGTAGCAGCTGTCGTCGTCCTGGAGGCCGTTGGTGATCTTCTTCCAGGTCTTGCCCATGTCGTCGGTGACGAAGACGTAGGGTTTGTAGTCGTTGTTGCGGTGGCCGTCCAGAGTGACGTAGCACCGGTTGAGATTGTGGTTGCTGGGTTCGACCCGGCTGACCCAGGTGTTGGCGGGGACGCCGGGGATGTTGGCGGTGACGTTCGACCACGTTGTGCCGCCGTCCTGGGTGACCTGGACGTTTCCGTCGTCGGTGCCGACCCAGATAACGCCCGGTCGGAGCGGTGACTCTGCGATCGTGATGATCGTGCAGTGCCGCTCCGCCCCCGTGTCTTCGGGCGTGACGCCGGCTCTCGCGACCTGCTTTTGAGGATCGTTGGTCGAGAGGTCCGGGCTGATGGCGACCCACGAGTCGCCCCGATTGACGGAGCGGAAGAGCCTTTGGGCACCGATGTAGAGCGTGGCGGCGTTGTGCGGGCTCAGGACGATGGGGGTGCTCCAGTTAAAGCGGAGCCGTTCGCCTTCTTCGGCCCGGGGCCTGATCGACCTGCGCTCGCCTGTGACCATGTTGATCCTGGCGATGGCGCCGCCCTGCGATTCTGCGTACACGATCCGCCAGTCTTCGGGATCGACCTGGGCATGGAAGCCGTCGCCGCCATTGAGGAAGACGAAATCGCGGAACGTGACCGACCCTGCGTTGCTCTGGGTCGGGCCGCCCCAGGTGCCGTTGTCCTGGAGCCCGCCGTAGACCCAATAGGGTTTGCGGTAATCGAATCCGACCGCGTAGAACTGCCCGATAGCGAGGGTGTTCAGGTGTTCCCACGTTTTGCCCTTGTCGCGCGACTGGGCGACGCCCCCGTCCTCACCGACCAGGAGGTGGTTGCTGTCGGAGGGGTTGACCCACATGGCGTGGAAGTCGACGTGGATAGAGATGGGCATGTTGCGCCAGGTCTTTCCGCTGTCGTCGGACGTGTGCAGGTTGACGGCGGGCGAATAGACGCGGTTCTCGTCGTTTGGATCGATCGTGGGGTTGCTGAAGTAGAAGGGCCGGGAGTTGAGGGTGCTCTGCTTTTCCCAGGTTTCGCCCCCGTCCACGGACTTGAAGTGTCCGCCTTCCTTGGCTTCGACGCTGGCGATGACGACTTTCGGGTTTTTGCGGTAGATCGAGATGCCGATGCTGCCGATATCGCCAGTCGGGAGGCCCTTGGTGACTTTGTGGAACGTCTTGCCACCGTCGGTGGAGCGGTAGAGGCCGCTAC
>CAZGER010000330.1:0-2599 GCA_964524565.1 uncultured Chthonomonas sp.
GTGCTCACCCGGGTGATCCGCGGCTTCCAGTCAAAGGCCCACAAGGTCGAGCACCCCAGCATCGGCGTTTTCTTCCGCGTCGAGACTCTCACCAACAGGGTCATCATCGAGCGCGTCACCCAGGCCTCCGCCGCCGCCAAAGCTGGGATCTTCCCCGGGGACGTCGTCCTGGCGATGGATGGCACACCCGTCCGTGACCCCGAACAGCTGGCCGTCATGCTCTTCGAGTCAGACCCCGGCGACGAAATCGTCCTCAAGATCGACCGCCTTGGCGAGATCCGCGAGATCCGCGTCAAGGTCGGGATTCAAGAGCTCTCGCAGTTCACCCTGTAATCGGTGAGGTTCCACTGCACCGACCGCCCAGCGTAAGTGTCCTCCTCCACGACATACGCCACATCCATCAACGAAGGAAGCGGCAGCGACAAGAGCCCGCCAGCGTGGTTGAACGAGATCCCTGACCGAACCCCACCGTGGGAGGCGAACGTCACACCGGCGTACTTGCCGTCCTTGATCGATCGCGTCCGCGTCAGCTGAACTCCCATCGTTGCAAAGACAGGGACCGGGTTTGCCTCACCGTAAGGCTCCAGCAGCCGCAGAGCGTCCAGCAGGTCCAGGCCTGTGTCCTCCATCGCGCACTCGATGTCCACGTCCACCACCGGCCTAAACGCCTCAGGGGACAAAAACTCCCGCGCATACCCGTCGATCGCCGTGGCGAACTCCTCGATCCTCGTCGAGTCCAGGCTGATCCCGGCCGCCATCGCGTGGCCGCCCCCTTTGGTCAGGATGTGCCTGTGCCGCTCGATCGCCTCGGCCAGGTGGAACCCAGGTAAAGAACGCGCCGAGCCGGTCGCGATGCCACCAGACACGCTCAAAGCGAACGTCGGCCTGCGGAACTCCCGCGCGATCCGCCCTGCCACCAGACCGATCACCCCCTTGTTCCAACCCTGGTCAGAAACGACGATCACATAGTTCTCCGCCAGGTTCCGCTCCAGCACCATCTGGGTCGCCTGCTGCGTCGATTCCGCCTCGATCGCGCGGCGTTCGTGGTTGGTCTGGTCAAGGATCTGCGCCAGGCTCCTCGCCTCCGTGGGGTCCTTGGTCGTCAGGAGTTTCAATGCCAGGTCAGAATCGTCGATCCGCCCGACTGCGTTGATCCTCGGACCGAGCTGGTAGCCGATCGTCCGTGTCGTGTACGGCTTCTTGATCCCAGCTTGCTGGGCCAGGGCCTGCAACCCGATCTTCTTGGTCTGCTCAAGCGCCCGCAGACCGTTGGCAACGATGATCCGGTTGTTGCCCCGCAGCGGCATGATGTCCGCCACCGTGCCCAACGCCGCCAGGTCGACATACGCCTCCTTGAACCCCTTCGAACTCCCGTTGAGCTCCTCCGCGATCCCACTGCAGAGCAAGAACACGATCCCCGCCCCGCAAAGTTCGTGAAGCTCGCCGGATGCGTCCTTCCGGTGAGGGTTCACGACCGCCTCCGCCGCAGGAAGCTGCCCCGACTGCTCGTGATGGTCCGTCACGACGGCCCTCATGCCGGCCTCGTAAACCGCCGACAACTGCTCGTTCGCGCTGATCCCACAGTCGCAGGTCAAAAACAGCTTCGCCCCGCTCGCCTTCGCCGCTTTTACCGCTTCGGGATGGATGCCGTAGCCCTCCTGCTCCCGGTGCGGAACGTGGGACGTCACCTTGCAGCCGATGATCTCCAAAAACCTGCTGAAGATCGCCGTCGAGGTGACCCCGTCCACGTCGTAGTCACCGTGGATGTAGATCGTCTCTCCCCGTTCCTTCGCCCCCAAGATCTCTGCCTTCGCCTTTTCGTAGTCGGGCAGGGCCTCGGGCCGGGACATCTTGTCCAGCGAAGGGGACAAAAACTGGGTCGCCGCCTCTGGGTCGCCATACCCCCGCTGCACCAACAGAGCCGCCGAGACAGGGTGGATACCCAGCTCCTTGACCAGTGTCTCCTCCTGCGCCCGGTCCCTGGGCGCGGTCCGCCAGATCGGCGTACTGTCCACTGGCCCCGTGTTCAAGGCGTCGCCAGCGCCATCGATTCGACGGTCCTCAGGTGCGGTCCCATCGCCCCAGACTCGTTGACAAGCAGGTCCAGCCTGTCGATCGCAAACTCGCCCGCGCTCGCCTCCGCGCTCACCTTCAAAGCCCGCCCGACATCGGCCCTCACCCTGTCGTTGAGCGCCTTCAACCGCGCGATCTCCAAGGTCGAGGAAAACGGCACCAGGTTCGGCAGCGGGACGACCGCCGACACCGCCTTGCTCAAAGCCTCTGCGAACATCGCCAGGTACCCCGTCTCGTCATGGATCCCGATCCAAACGGACTTGGGCATAGTGTTGTTCGGCTCCCCCCCAGGCCCCGCCAATCGGACAGAGAACGGTGGGCACTTGGCCGCGATCGGCCTTGCCGTTTCCAAAACCTGCCCCATCGTTACGGCCCTCAGCTCGCCCAGGTTCAGCAGAATGATCCCCATTTCATGCGGACTGTGGTACCGCAGGTGGTCGCCTCCTCCCTTGCGCCGGATTTCCAGCTGCACGGCCCGCACCCCCTCCGACAGTTCGTCCGGGAGCCGCAGCCCAAGGTGGCAACG
>CAZGER010000331.1:0-2582 GCA_964524565.1 uncultured Chthonomonas sp.
GGGTTGACGGGTTCAAGGAGTGGTCGAAGCACAGGGGGGACAAGGTTATCGACCCATGGGGGGAGGTGGAGGCTTGCGAGCCGTACTCGAAGGAGGAGGTCTGCGAGTACCTGGACGAGCTTGTCGGGCGGTTGCCAGGGCTGGTCGAGGCGGTCGATCTGTCAGCAGGTGAGAACGGGTTTCCTTGGTACGGGAAGGCGGGGATGAACAAGCTGGACCACTATCTGATGAACCTGCGGCACTTGCAGGAGCACGTCGGTCAGGTTCGGGACCGGTTGTACTCGGCAGGGGGGGACACGGATTGGATCGGCAAGCGGTAGAGGCGGGGCGGGAGGTCTAGCCCTGGTCTTTTTGAGCGCGATGGTCGCCCTTTGGGGGGTGGACGGATGGGAGGTCGAGGTGCTCGGTGTCGCCCAGGACGCGGGAATCCCGCACCTTGGGTGCTCGTCGGGCGTTTGTGGCGAGATCCAGGCTGGGCGCGACCACGGGGAGCGGGTGTCGTGCATCGGGCTGAGGCACAAGGGGAGCGGGGCCAGCTACATCTTTGACGCGACCCCGGACCTGAGGGCGCAACTGTACGACCTGAACGGGGGCAAGAAGCCGGACGGCGTGTTCTTGACCCACGGGCACATGGGGCACACGACCGGTCTGCTCTACTTTGGGCGCGAGTCGGTGGACTGGAAGGGTGTGAGGGTCTACGGGACGGCGCGGATGGGGACGTACCTTTCGTCGAACGACCCTTGGAAGTTTCTGTTTCAGCGGAACCTCGACTTTCGGACGCTGACCCCTGGGGTGGCGGTGGAGCTGGACGGAGGGGCGAGGGTCACGCCGCTCTTGGTGCCGCACAGGGACGAGTTCACGGACACGGTGGGGTACATCGTTGCGGGGGGTTCGAAGAAGCTGTTGTTCGTGCCGGACATCGACAAATGGGAGAAGTGGGAGTCGGACCTGAGGTCTTTGGCCAAGGGGATGGACTACCTGCTGCTGGACGGCACGTTCAGCTCCCCGGGTGAGGTCGGTGGGAGAGACATCAGCCAGATCCCGCACCCGATGATGAGCGAGACCCGGGCTTTGCTCGATGGGGCGTTTCGGGGGAAGGGGATCGGTGACAAAGGGCCGGAGCTTTGGTTCATCCACGTGAACCACACGAACCCGGAGCTGAGGACGGCAGGGGACGTGGTGAAGCAGGGTCAGAGGTTTGCGCTGTGACGGACGTTTTCGTCTTGGACCTGGTGGACGAGGGGGCAGCGGCAGAGGAGTACGAGCGGCTTCATCGGGAGGTGTGGCCGGAGGTGCTGGACCACTTGCGGGAGAGGGGATTTACGCGTTGCCAGATCTTTCGGGCAGGCGACAGGCTGGTGATGCTGGTCGAGGGCGGTGGCGGGGCCACGGACGGTGGCGAGCTTCCGGCCAGGGTTTTGGAGTGGGAGGATCTGGTGGGCCGGTACCAGAAGCGGCTGTCGTTCGCAGGTGAGGGCCAGAAGTGGGTCCGGGCGGATATCATCTTTGACTGGATGGCTGAGGATGGTGGACCTTGAATTTTGACGTCGCGATCGGGGGGGGCGGGCCGGGGGGTTCGACGCTGGGGACGCTGCTACGCAAGTACGACCCGGAGATCACGGTGGGGATCTTTGAGCGGGACGTGTTCCCGCGGGACCATGTGGGCGAGAGCCAGTTGCCTGGTGTCAGCCGGGTTTTGGCTGAGATGGGCGCGTGGGACAAGGTCGAGGCGGCGGGGTTCCCGATCAAGATCGGTGCGACGTACAAGTGGGGCAAGAGCAAGGAGCTTTGGGACTTCCAGTTTTTGCCGAAGGAGCAGTTTGTCGACGAGGAGCGGCCAGCCAGGTACGAGGGGCAGAGGCAGCACACGGCTTTCCAGGTGGACAGGGCGGTTTATGACGAGATCCTGTTGCGGCACGCTCAGGAGTCGGAGTGCCATGTAGAGCAGGGCTCGACGGTGCGAACGGTGGAGCGGGACGGGGATTCTGTGACGGGGCTTGTCCTGGACGACGGTCGGAGGGTCGAAGCTGGGTTTTACGTGGACGCGAGCGGTCACAGCGGGATCTTGCGCAGGGCGATGGACGTCGAGACAGACCAGGCGACGACTTTGCAGAACGTCGCGTTTTGGGACTACTGGCAGAACGCCGAGTGGGCGACGGAGATCGGGGTCGGGGGGACGTTTGTGCAGGTGATCAGTCTGGGGTACGGGTGGATCTGGTTCATCCCGCTTGGGCTGACGCGGACGAGCGTCGGGCTGATCGTGCCGGCTTCTTACTACAAGGAATCGGGGAAGAGCCCGGAGGATCTGTACCATGCGGCGCTGAAGGAGGACGGGAGGATCGCGCACCTGATGAGGGAGGCGGTGAGCGAAGGGAAGTTTTCGACGACGAAGGACTGGTCGTTTGTGGCGAAGCGGCAGGCGGGAAAGAACTGGTTCTTGGTCGGGGAGGCAGGGGGGTTCGCCGATCCGATCTTGGCTGCGGGGCTGACTATCACCCAGGTTGGCGCACGGGAGCTTGCGAGCACGATCGTCGAGACCAGGCGTGGGAGGTTCGACGCTGAATGGCTACGGCGCCAATACG
>CAZGER010000332.1:0-2570 GCA_964524565.1 uncultured Chthonomonas sp.
GCGGCCTAAAAACGACCAGGTCGATCGCCGGCTCTTCATAGGGGTGGGCAGCCCGCACCGCCGCCACCGCCCGGTCCGCCATCCTGGTCGGAACGATCGTCTCCAGCCGCTCCTCTGCGACCGTCTCCAGACCCCCCACCGACCCCACCGCCGGACTCGACCCCTCGCCCGCCAAAAACGTCCCCGTCCCAATCGCCGAAAACGTGCAGTCCGAATAGTTTCCGATCCGGCCCGCCCCAGCCTTGGCCAGCGCCCGAGCGACCGCGTCCTTGGCCACCGGAGGTACGAACGTCACCAGTTTGCAGACCTCCTCCGTCGCCGATCCCCCAAACGGCACGACTTCCTTCAGGCGCAGCTCCTCCGCAAGCGAGCAGTTCACGCCCCCCCTGGCGCAGTCCCAGTTCGTGTGCGCCGCGATCAAAGCCACCCCGCCCCGCACCAGCTCGAACACCCGCCGTTCCTGGTAGTCCGATGTCGAAAGCCCCCTCATCGGGTCCCACACAACGGGATGGTGCGAAACCAGCACCTGCGCCCGAACGTGCCCCGTGTAAGAGATCGCCCCCAACGAAGAGTCCAGGCTCGTCACAACCTTCGTCACCGGCGCGTCCGGGTCGCCCACCTGCAAACCGACATGGTCAAACCCATAAGCGAGCTCCGGCGGCGCGATCTCCTCGACACAGGCAAGCACGTCACGGACTGTCAGCACACCGAAAAAGTTACCCTCATCCCCGTCCCGCCACACGCTAGGACTTGAAACCAACCCGGCCCAGGTTCTGGTATCCAGTAAAGGATGACGGGCGGATTGGTGGCTTTGGGGGTGCTGAACTCGGTCGTTGTTGCCAACGCCTTCAATTTCGCCGCCCTCACCCCTGCCCATTTCCAGACGACCGTCCAGTCGACCGGAGTCACCGTCTACTCTGCCACCGTCCAGGCAAAGTCATCGTTCACGACCGTCGTCCCGTCCTGGACAGGCCGCACACCAGAAGGCTCCAGCATCGAGGTCTATCTCTGCCCCCAAGTCGGCGACAGCGGCGTCTACTGCCTCGGTAAGTGGAGCCAGTACGGTGCCCGGACAAGCATAAACGGCCAAGACGACCCCACCGCCAAGGTCGATACCGACGTCCTCAGCCTCAAAAAGCCCTGCGACAGGATCAACGTCATCGTCCGCGCCATCCCTGCACCGACAGGGGCCGTCCCGACCCTCGATACCTTCAACCTCTCCCTCGACGGCACCACCCAGGTCTCCAGGCGCACACCGGACCAAGGCGCCCCGCCCCCCGCAATCCTCGAACCGCCACGCCTCGCCCAAATGTCCTACGAAGGTGGAGGCGTCCTCTGCAGCCCGACCGCCGTCGCCATGGTCCTCGGGTACTGGTCCTCCGTCCTCGAACGACCCGACCTCAAACTCGACGTCCCGATCGTCCAGGCAGGAGTCAACGATCCCGGCTGGCCCGGCACCGGGAACTGGCCCTTCAACGTCGCGTTCGCCGGCTCCCTCCCCGGAATGACAGGCTTCGTGACCCGAATGACCTCCGTCGAAGACCTCGCGCTCTGGCTCTCCCATGGCGTCCCCATCGCCACCTCGGTCCGGTACAACCTCCTCAAAGGGAACCCGCCAGGCTCAGGCGACGGCCACCTCGTCCTCCTCGTCGGGTTCGAACCCAACGGCGACCCCGTCTTCAACGACCCAGGTAGGAACATCGTCAGAATGACCTACAAACGCGCAGACTTTGAAAAAGCCTGGACGGCATCCGGCCGGACCTGCTACGTCATCCATCCTCTCGGCTGGAAAACCCCGACCGCAACCGGCCCCTGGCCACAACCACAAGCAACGAACAACCTATGAAGCCCTGGCGAATCGCAATAGTCCTCATCGTCGTCGTCGGTCTCCTGGGAACCTGCGTCGGAGGACAGGTCCTCAAAATGCAGGCGGCCTCCAAAAAGCAGAAAGACGAGCTCGTCAAGGCCAGCGTCGCCAAGGTCGAAAAGGGCAACGTCGTTGTCACCGTCATCGAAACCGGCTCCCTCGTCGCCCAGGAGTCGGTCGAGGTCCGTAGCAGGGTCGGCGGACGCATCTCCAAACTCCTTGTCGACGAGGGCGATTTCGTCAAGCGCGGCGACCTAATCGCCGTCATCGACCCACAAGAGACCGAGCTCCAGGTCCGACAGCAGGGCGCACAGGTCAAGGGCGCCAAGGCAAACCTCAGCCGCCTCGATGTCGAGATCTCGCAGCGCAGGATCACCGCCCAAACAAACCTCCAAAAAGCAAGGCTCCGCGTCAAACAGATCGAGACAGAGCTCAAAGAGCAGCCCGCCATCAGCAGGGCCAACGTCACCTCCGCCGAGACCGCCGTCGAAACCGCCCGCCAGTCCCAAAGGCTCCTCGTCGAGGTCACCCAGCCCAACGCCAAGATCCAACTCTCGAACAACGTCGCCGACTCCACCAACAGCCTCGAAAAGGCCAACATCGAGCTCGCCCGCCGCCAGTACCTCTACGAGCGCGGGATCGTCTCCAAACGCGATGTCGAACAGGCAGAACTCCAGGTCCAGCTCGACCGCAACAAGCTAGC
>CAZGER010000333.1:0-2564 GCA_964524565.1 uncultured Chthonomonas sp.
ACGCTGAGGGCCTCTTTGACCTCGAGGGCATTTCCGGCTGTCCGGCCGAGCGGTTGGTCCATGTCGGTGACGTGGGTCATGACCTTGAGGCCGGCGTGTTCGCCGACCGACCTGAGGCTGTCGGCGAGAGAGTCGGCGCTGGTGAGGTCGGGCATGAAGGAGCCTGAGCCGCACTTGACGTCGAAGGAGACGGCCTCTGCGCCGCCAGCGATCTTTTTGCTGAGGATGGAGCTGACGATGAGGGGTTGGCAATTGACGGTGGCGGTGACATCGCGCAGGGCGTAGAGGGCTTTGTCGGCGGGGGCGAGGCGGGGGGTCTGGCCGGTGAGGGCGATCCCGATGCGGCTGGCCTGGTCCTTCATCTCCTCCGGGGAGAGGTCCATCCGCAGGCCGGGGACAGACTCGAGCTTGTCGACGGTTCCGCCGGTGATGCCGAGTCCACGGCCGGACATTTTGACCATCGTGATGCCGGCGGCGGCGAACATGGGCAGGACGACGATCGTCGTTTTGTCACCGACGCCCCCGGTGGAGTGCTTGTCGAGCCAGGGTCTGGGGAGTCCGGCGAGGTCCAGGCGTTCGCCCGATTCGGCCATTGCGAGGGTGAGGTCGGCGGTCTCGCGCCTGGTCATGCCTTTGACGAAGACGGCCATGAGCCAGGCGGCGAGCTGGTAATCGGGGATGGTGGCGTTGGCGGCACCGTTGGCGATGTGGGCGAGTTCGTCCTTATTGAGCTCGAACCCGTCCCTTTTTTTTGCGATGACGGCGGTCGTGTCCACGGGGTTAAAGGGCTTTGGCCGCCTCCGACGGCCAGGGTACTTGCTTGCCGGTCGAGCGGACGGTCGGCATCTGGTCGCGGTCGTTGGTGAGAAGGCCGGTGAGCCTGTCGGCGAGGGTCTTGACCAGTTTGGGGTTATTGGGGGAGAGGTCGGTGGTCTCGCTGGGGTCGTCTTCGAGGTCGTAGAGCTCGAACGACTGCGACCGGTGCTTGTAGACGAGCTTGAACCTTCCGGAGCGGACGGCGCTGAACGGTTCGATGCCTGGCCCCGTGGCGCCCCAGAAGTGGGGCTGGTGCCAGTAGACGGGGTTCTTTTGCGGTTTTGCGCCGGGGACGCCAGCCCAGGACGCGATGAGGGAGTTGAGGTCTGTGCCGATGATCGGCCCGGATTCGTGGCGGGGGCTTTGGCCCGGGGTGTGGACGACGAGGGGGACGCGGACGCCACCTTCGTAGAACGAGCCTTTTCCGCTTTTGAGGGGGGCGTTGTGGGTGTTGGGCGGCCCTCCCCTGGCGTGGGCGGAGAGTCCGCCGTTGTCGCTTGTGAAGACGAGGCGGGTGTTGTGCCACATTCCTTGGACTTTGAGCTCATCGATGACCGATCCGAGGGCTGCGTCGGAGGATGCGACCATCGTGGCGTAGGCGCGTTCGGTCTGATCGATTCCTTGGTAGTTGTCGGTGTACCGGTGGTTGGCCATGATGGGGGCGTGGACGGCATAGCAGGCAAAGTGAAGGAACAGGGGTTTGCCGGTCTTTTTTGCCTCTCGGATGGCCTTTTGGGCCTCGAGGGCGAGGGCTTCTTCCAGGAAGACGTCCTGATCGTGATAGGGCTCTAACCCGGGGACGTCCCAGACGCTGCTTTCGGTGGTGCCGCGAACGTTGGCGTTCTTGAAGCGGTGGGTTCCGAAGAAGCTGCCGGGGGCGCCGGCGGCGTGGCCAGCGATGTTGACATCGAAGCCGATCGCTTTGGGATCGGCGGCGAAGTTGCCCAGGGCGCCAAAGTGGGCCTTTCCGACGTGGACGGTGTGGTACCCGGCGGCTTTGAGACGGGCGGGGAGGAAGGGGCCGTCTTTTGGCTGGAGCCCTTGCCACTGCCATTTGGGTTGGTCGATGACGGGGTCTTTGGCGCTGGTGTCGCCGTCGAGTGTCCAGTAGGTGACGTGGGTCTTGGCTGGTGACTTGCCGGTCATGACGGCGGTGCGGCTGGGGGTGCAGACGGGGGCGGCGGCGTAGGCGTTTTTGTAGACCGTGCCAGTCTTGGCCAGGGCGGTGAGGTTCGGTGTCCGGTAGCGACGGTTGAGGGGGTTCAGGTTGCCGTCCATCGGCACGGATGTGTCGGACCAGCCGAGGTCGTCGACGATGAAGAGGACGATGTTCGGTCTGGCGACTGAGGCCAGGGCAAGGGCGATGGTGGCGATCATCGACTGGTGAACCTGTAGGGCGGGGTGAGGACGCCGTTTTCTGTGACGATCGCGGTGATGAGGCTGTGTGGTGTTACGTCGAAGCCGGGGTTGTGCACGCGTGTGCCTTCGGGGGCTATGCGGACGCCCTCAATCTCGGTGAGCTCTGTGGGGCTGCGCTCTTCGATCGGGATGTGGGAGCCGTCTGGGATGGTGGGATCGAGGGTCGAGGACGGGGCGGCGATCACAAAGGGGACCCTGTGGTGGTGGGCGCAGACGGCGAGCATGTAGGTGCCGATCTTGTTTGCTGTGTCGCCGTTGGCGGCGATGCGGTCCGCGCCTGCCACGACGAGATCAACGTTGTGCCCGGCCATGAGGGAGGCGGCGGCAGA
>CAZGER010000334.1:0-1691 GCA_964524565.1 uncultured Chthonomonas sp.
CGATCAGGCCAACGCGGATGGTTGCGCGGGACTGGGCGAAAACGCCGCTGGGGAGGGTTGCGACGAGGCCGGCTGCGGCAGTGGTCTTGAGCAAATCGCGGCGCGAGAGGGGGCGGACATCTTTCATGGCCTTGTCCCAGTTTAGCAGTCCTTGTTGTGGATCGCGCCTGGTTTGGGGTTGGGGCTAGTCGTTTTTTTCAGGTACCGAGGTCTCGTGGGGTGGCGGTTGCCGTTGCGAGCCGATGAAGTGTGCGCAGGACCTGACCCCGCTGAATACGAGCGATCCGAGGAGGAGGACCCAGTACCACTTGAAGGCGCCTCCGCTGAAGATGGAGGACACGGTGCGTTTTGCGCCCAGGCCGATTGCGCCGGGCCTGAAGGTCGGGTCTGTCTTGGAGCAGTCTTTGCACCTTGGCCCTGCGGGACCGAGGATGACGCACTTGGTGCAGACGGGCCGTTCGCAGCGGCCGCACCTAAGCCCGGTCATGACTCCGGGGTGCCGGTAGCAGGGGGCATCGGTGTCGGTGCCTAGGTTATCGGACTGTCGCGCGGCGTACTCTTGTTGGTCGAGTCCGCACTTTGGGCAAAAGCGGACGCCTTCTTCTTCGAACGTTTTTCCGCACCTTGGACAGGATCCCACCGAGCGATTTTTGCACAGTCGGGGCGGTATTGGTGGGGGTCTGGTGAGCGAAGAGCGCTTGGTTTGGGAAGGTGGCAGGTAGAATTTTGAGGCTGGCGCGGCAGTCTGTGCCACATGTTCCCATGGTGAAACGCTTCGGAACGTACCTCGCCCTTGGCACTTTGTTGGTCGCCGGTGTGGCTGTCTGGATCTGGTCGGATAAGCCGGCAGGGCCAGCGGGTCGTGTCAGGGACGACTTGGCGAGCCCCGAGTTCGCGCAAGTTCCTCACGCGGGGCCGTTGCCGCCGATCCAGGTCGTTGAGGCTGCGCTTGGCGAGGACCTGGCTGTGCGGCTGTTTCGCGGGACCGACGAACTGTCTGGGTCGGATTGGCTCTCTGCCGAGTTCGGCGAAATGGAGGGCGGCACCTATCACGCTCCGGACGAGATGCCGCCGATGGGCATGGACTATGTGAGGATCCTCGACGGTTCGGGCACATACCTTGGGTTTGTCGCGATCCAGTTCGTCCCAGCGGGCGGCTATGTGGAGCCTTCGGCGGTGGTCGTCCACGAGCCGTCGGAGGGATACGAGACCTCGACGGCCAGTGAGGAGATTCTGGCCCCGACCGACCGGGAACCTTGCCCATCCACGGCGATCCCTGGGGTGACGGGTGTCGAGGCACCGGTGAACCTTCCGGAAGACCCTGACGACGCGCTTGTGGCGCAGACGAGTCCGCAGGAAGTTGCATTCGTGATCTCGACCTCAGGGCGGACGAAGGGCAAGAAGGAGAGCATGTTCCCGGCCCCGACGGGACGCGGGTTGGACGGCTCGACCAAGGTGGTCTCTGGCCCGTGGAAGGTCTATCGCATGGCGCAACCGACCGATGTGATGCACAAACTGAAGTCAGGTGGGTTCGGGGTCACCCTGAATTTCATGAAGATGACGGTGGTCAAGGTGCGACACAGGGACCACTTTAGAAGGGCCAATGGCGCCTGTGTGTGCACACGGTCCGAGAAACTCTCCCAGGTCGGAATTTTCGCCTATGGATTCAACCCTCCGTCCTACGTTCATCC
>CAZGER010000334.1:1701-2555 GCA_964524565.1 uncultured Chthonomonas sp.
TCGTCACAAGAACCTCCATGGGCTTTGATCGCGACGGGCACATTTTTGACACTCCAGTGGTGTGTAAAAGCACCAACCCGGCCCGCGCCGGGATCTAGGACGCCCGGGTTTTCAGGGCCCTGAACCGATGGGTTTTGTGGGTCAGCGCGGGGTTGTGGTGAGGCGTTCGATGCGTTTTTCGAACTTGTCGCCGACGATGATGCGGTCGATGAAGATCCCGGGGGTGTGGACCTGGTCGCCGTCGAGGGCGCCGTTTTCGACGAGTTCTTCGACCTCGACGACTGTGACTTTTCCTGCGGAGGCCATCATGGGGTTGAAGTTGCGGGCGGTCTTGCGGAAGACGAGGTTGCCCCACTTGTCGGCCTTCCAAGCTTTGATGATGCTGAGGTCGGCGCGGAGCCAGGTTTCCAGGACATAGTCGCCGTCTGGGAACGTGCGGGTCTCTTTGCCTTCGGCGATGAGGGTGCCGTAGCCGGTTTTGACGAAGAAGGCAGGGATTCCTGCGCCCCCGGCGCGGATTCGCTCGGCGAGGGTGCCTTGGGGGTTGAACTCAAGTTCGAGTTCCCCGCTGAGGAACTGTCTTTCGAATTCGGCGTTTTCGCCGACGTAGCTGGAGACCATCTTTTTGATCTGTCTGGTCTGGAGGAGGAGTCCGAGCCCGAAGTCGTCGACGCCGCAGTTGTTGCTGATGGCGGTGATGTCTTTGACGCCGGTGTCCCGGAGGGCGAGGATGAGGTGTTCGGGGATGCCGCACAGCCCGAACCCGCCGGACATGACGGTCATTCCGTCGAAGACGAGGCCTTCGAGGGCCGCTTTGGCGTTCGGGTAGAGCTTTTCCATGTTGGAAGGAGTCT
>CAZGER010000335.1:0-2534 GCA_964524565.1 uncultured Chthonomonas sp.
GTCCTCATGGCCACACTTGTCCTCTTCAACGCCGCCGCAATCGTTGTCAGGGTCCGAAGCGAACGCCGAAAGTAGCCCCCGCGCCATAATCCCAGCGTGGCCAGCTTCGGGCCGATAGCCCCCCACTACGACCTGCTCATGGCGAACGTGCCGTACGACATGTGGGCCGGATACTATCGCCTCCTCCTCACAAGGGAAGGGCTTGACCCAGACTCCCTCCTCGATGTCTGCTGCGGCACAGGCTCCGTCGCAGAACTCATGGCCGACGCCGGGTACGAGGTCTGGGGGGTCGATCTCGCAGAACCGATGGTCGCCGAGGCAAGACGCAAGGAACTCGAGTTCCGGCGCGGTGTCCACTACGTCGTCGCCGACGCCACACAAATGGACCTCGGACGCACCTTCCAAGCCGCCTACTCCTTCTTCGACAGCCTCAACTACATCGCCACCCTCGAAGGAATGGAAGCGGCCGTCCAAAGGGTGGCAGCCCACCTCGAACCAGGAGGCTCCTTCGTCTTCGACGTCAACACCGAGTACGCCTTCCTCCAAAAAATGTTCGACCAGCACGATATGAGAAAGCGCGCGCCCATCCAGTACCAGTGGCAAGGCGACTACGACCAGGCCTCAAAGATCATCCGCGTCAGCATGGACTTCAACCGCGACGGAACCTCCTTCCACGAGACCCACGTCCAGCGCGCCCACTCGGACCAAGAAATCAGGCAGGCCCTCGCAAAAGCCGGCTTCCAAAGCGTCACCGCCTACGACAGCTACACCCTAGACCGGCCGAAAAAGGACAGCGACCGCGTCCACTACGTCGCCCTCCTCCCTAACGCAGACTAACCCCGGAATCTGCCTTCGTGCACAAGTGCGCCGCCGCCCGGATCACAGGCAGGATCGCCACCAAGTCCGAATTGTCCGCCAAAAACGCCACGAGCTCCTGGTGGGCCGACCGGTCGATCGCGTTGTCCCCAGACCCCACCCCGTCGAACGAAAAAACCAGCCAAGCCTGCCCCTTGATCGCCATCCGCACAGACTCCATCATCTGCCCCCCGTCCATCCCCGCCGCCCGAACCGACCGCAGGTTCCCAAGGCAAGAGTCGTTCGGGTGGTTCAACCCCGGCTCCCCGCCCCGCACGACCGGGTAAAGCTCCGTCAAAACCGCCAGGTAGTCGATCGAGTCCGAACAAACCCGCCGCCCGCTCGGCAGACCAAGACTGTGCGCCTCCTGCCCCGGGAACAGCTCGTCGATCAGGTCCCCAGCCTCCGAAACATCGTCCGCGATCATGTCGCAGGTCCACGCCGGCAAAGACCCGTCCGGCAGGGCCGAGTTCAAAAGCGCCCCGTTCCCGATCTCGTGCCCCCCGACGCTCGATTCTTTCAACAACGGGTAATGGTCAAGCATCTGCGCCGGGTCGGAATAAAACGTGCCCTTCATCGACTGCGAGTCCAGGTGCGGGATCACAGTCTCGATGTGGCTGATATGCGTCCCGTCGTATGTCAACGAGACGATCGTCTTGCTACCAAACGTCATCGGTTCCCAAACCTAATGTACACGACGTTGAGCGGACTTGTGTTGTTCTACCGAAATCGAGTCTCTTCCGAACCTACGTCCCCCGCGTGTCACCGAACAAATGGATGTGCAGCCGCGGCCCCAACCGCCAGCCCCGCTCCATGCACACCGGCACCGCCGCCCGACCGTTCCGGTCCAGCTCTGCCACCGTCCGACCCTCCGGCATCAAGAACACCCTCCCGGGGTCGCACTCCCCAAACTTCTCTAGCCACCGGTCGATCTCAGCAAGGTCCGCCGCCATCGTGCCCGCCGACACCACGAACTTCAGCTGGAACTCCCGCCCCGCCACCAGACCCTTCGCCGTCGCAGGGCGCCACCTCGCCTCCTCGTGCCGGACCCGCCAGTCCGTGTCCTCTACCGGGGTGCTGTTCGCCAGCTTCGGGCTCACCGACACCAGGTCGCAGACCGCCCCGCTCTCGACAGTCCCCGCCGTCTCCACTGTCACAAAATGGCCTTTCGAGCTCAACCCCTCCGTCAGTGAGACCGTCGCGTCAAAGAGCAGCGGCTCCCCGCCCGTCACGACAACGTCCCTCACACCCAGCCCCGCCACCTCGTCGATCACGTCCCCAACCGCCCTTACCGGCCCCTCCGGGCTCCAACTGGCGTAAGGAGTGTCGCACCACGAACACCTCAGGTTGCACCCGCTCACCCGGACAAACGTCGATGGCACCCCCGCCCGCATGCCCTCGCCTTGGATGCTCGAAAACACCTCGGCGATCCGCAGCCTAGGCCCCATCGCCACCACCGTCAAGAGCCGGGTCTACCAGACCTAGCCCCGCAAACGCCCTCGCCCGGATCAGGCAAGAGTCGCAGTGCCCGCATGCCCGCCCCTCCGCCCCAGGATCGTAACACGAGTGCGTCAACCCGTAGTCCAGACCCAGCCGCAACCCCGCCGAAATGATCTCCCCCTTCGACATCTCCATCAACGGGGCGACGATCCTAAATCCCCGACCCTCCACCCCCTCCT
>CAZGER010000336.1:0-2532 GCA_964524565.1 uncultured Chthonomonas sp.
CAGTTTCCACGTCCTCCCGCTCCAGGCTCGAACGGAAAGGAACGAACGACCCCCCGACCTTCACCCAAGCCGCCGAGACCTCCGCCTGGATCCCGATCGGTGCCACCGCGCGGCCCGTCACAACGTCATAGGTCTCCCGATCTGGCTCAGACTCCGCTCGCGCCGTGCGCACGACCAGGTTCGGCAACAGGTGCCCTGCCAGAAAACCCGTCATCTTCTGGTTGCTGTCTAGGGCAGTGACAAGGCAGTCCGGACGGAACAGTGCCAACACCCAGGCAGGGAAGCCGGGCCCGCACCCGATGTCCAGCACCGTCGCGCCCTCAGGCAGGTAAGGAACCACCAACAGTGAGTCGGCAACGTGCCTCACCATCGCCTCAGACCGAGGCACCCGCGTCAGGTTCCTGGTCTCGTTCACCAGGTAAAGGTCGTCTAAAAACGCCGCGACCTTCTCGCTCTCCGCAACACCGGCCGTGACCCCGACCAGCCGGCAGACTTCTTCAAGCACGTCCCGCTGGCCCACTGCCAAGGATCGTACCTTTGGATAGACTTCCGCCCCAGTGGTGTACCTGCCAACGACCCGCCTCGCCCGCGCAGGGCTCGGACTGTGCATAGGAGGGCTCTTTGTCGGGCTCACATCCTTCATGCCCAACGTCGTTCCGCCCGGTGACTTCCCCTGGCCCGTCCTCCTCGGCTCGGCGATCTACCTGCCAGGCTCGTTCATGGCCTTCTTCGGGTGCAAAAAAGAAGAAAGGAGGCAGGTCGTCACCACCGTCCGCTTGATCCGGTTTGGCTTCGTCGCCATCCTCGTCGTCGGAATGGTCAGGATCTTCGGCTACTAGGCCGCCCGACCGTGCCGACGCTTGAGGTTCGCAACCAAATGCCCCCACCTGGCGCGGCTTAACCTGTCCGCCGACAAAACGTGGAGAGCACAAGTCAGGTGCTCTTTCTTGTAAGGGTGCGACACCCGAACGACCTTCGCCTCAAGCTCGATCACCCCGCCGGAAAACTCTGTCTTGACCGTCGTGATCGCACCAATGGGAGGGCAGGACATGCACGTCACGAGCAAACCTGTGTCAGAAACGTCCACCAGCGCGACCGGAAGATCTTCGCCCGCGCTCCCGGCGATCAAGGCTGGCATGCCGTATGCCGGAACCCGCTCGGCCCTGTCGACCGCAGGCACCACCTGCTGGGTGGTCACCCACACCTCCGAGTAGTCCGCATCGACAGATGCCACCTCCGCCGAGATCTTCGCATAGGACCGACCGTCCCCCATGCCGAACTCCAACAAGTCGCCGACCTGTGTGCCGATGTCGTCCACCAAGGTCACAAGCAACATCGGTAGTCGGACCTCCCGCACTTCCCCAACCAGCGCCTTGCCATCGCGCATCCGCACGATGGTCACCTTCCGGCCGGTTAGTTGAAAAAGCATAGAAAGCTGACCCTTTCCAGAACTTATTGGTCTGCTAGACCGAATAGTGAGAAACCGATATTGCCCATTTGCCGACAACATTTGAAACGAAAAATAGTGGGCTCATCGCCGCCGCCTCAATGGAGTCCCATCCGCGCTCGATAAGACTGCCATAATTGTCCTTCGCGCCCGCCCGGACAAACCGTCCGTGGCGAAACCAACCGGAAAAGGCTCAAAAGCATGGCGACGTATAGAGGAAGAAAAACAGACATCTGCCGCAAAGTCGGCTTCAATATCTGGGGAAAGGCCAAGTGCCCGAGCACAAAACGGCCCTATCCCCCTGGACAGCACGGACCCAACCGCATCGAAGGTAGAACGTCCGAGTACGCCGAGCAACTCCTGGCAAAACAGGTCATCCGGCGCTACTACGGCATGCTCGAAAGGCAGTACCGCAACACCTTCGAAAAAGCTAGGGTGATGCACGGCAACACCAGCCTCAACTTCTTGCGACTGCTCGAACTCAGGCTCCAGACCGCCGTCTACAGGCTCGGCTACGCAAACTCCATCTTCCAGGCTCGGCAGATGGTCAGCCACTGCCACATCACCGTCAACGGCAAAATGGTCAACATCCCCAGCTACACGCTCAAGGTCGGCGACGTCATCGGCGTCCGCGACCGCGACAGCAGCAAGGGGATCGCTAGGATGAACCACTACGAGGGTGCCGCGGTCCCTGTCTACATCGACCCCGATGTCCAGCACATGACCGGCAAGGTCGTCGCCCTGCCAGAAAGGGAAGACTTCCCCGAGTTCTTCAAAGAGCAGCAGGTCGTCGAGTTCTACGCCCGCTAACCTCCGAAAACCAAAGATTGGCGGCCCTCCCAAAAGAAGGAGGGCCGCTTTCGTTTACGGGGCTGCCGTCCTAACGAACGGCTTTCCTGCTCCAGACTGGAACTTTCGCCCCCCGATCCTGTATTCTGCGATACATGGTACTTACGACCATTGCGTACGCCTATGCCATGAGCATCATGGTCTCCGGCGACCCCGACGAAGCGATCCAGGCGATCAACAGGAGCTCCTCCCCCCACGGGGCTGGCTCGCGACCCTGGGCGAGAACGTCGTGCTGC
>CAZGER010000337.1:0-2518 GCA_964524565.1 uncultured Chthonomonas sp.
CAGAGCGCACCGAGGTTCATCGACCTGGACCGGGACGGGGCCAGGCAGGTGGTCGTGGACCGTCAGGCGGGGCAGTACCTGGGGCACGTCTCGACCCAGTTGCTTGAGGACGGGAAGACGATTTTGATCGTGTACCCGAAGGGTCACGGTCGGGGGCCGATCATTTTGCGTCGGAGCGGTGACGGCGGCAAGACGTGGAGCAGTCCGCTGCCTACGCCGGAGAACTGGTCGACGAGTCTGGAGACGCCGACGATCCACCGGGTTGTTGATCCGCGGACGGGCAAGAAGCGGCTTTTGGTGTGGTCGGGGCTGTACCCGGCAAGGACGTCTGTCTCGGAGGACGACGGGTCGACGTGGACGCCTCTTCGTCAGGCGGGCGATTGGGGCGGGATCGTCGTGATGGGGTTTGTCGAGCGGTTGAAGGACGGTCGGTACCTGGCGATGTTCCACGACGACGGTCGGTTTTTCAAGAACGGTGGGAAGGCGACGGGGACTTTCACGCTGTTCCAGACCGAGAGCGCGGACGGTGGGCTGACGTGGGGCGAGCCAGAGGCGGTTTGGTCGGGTTCGGACATGCACCTTTGTGAACCGGGGCTGGTGCGGTCGCCGGACGGGAAGACGATGGCGGTCCTGCTGCGGGAGAACCTGAGACGGCAGTACAGCCAGGTGATTTTTTCGAAGGACGAGGGGGCTTCGTGGACGGCCCCGCGTCCGGTGAGCCGGTGGCTAACGGGGGACAGGCACACGGCCAAGTACTCGCCTGACGGTCGTTTGGTGGTTTCTTTCCGGGACATGTCGATGGGGAGCCCGACGTGGGGGGACTGGGTGGCTTGGGTCGGGAGCTGGGACGACCTGGTGAAAGACCGGCCCGGCCATTACAAAGTCCGGCTGAAGGACAACCTGGTGAGCGGCGACTGTGCGTACCCTGGGGTGGAGTGTCTGCCGGACGGCACGTTTGTCTGCACGACCTACGGTCACTGGACCGCGAAGGAGGAACCGTACATTTTGAGTGTACGGTTCCGGTTGTCCGAGTTGGACGCGATCGCCAGGGGCGGGTGACTATCCGCCGGTGGCGCAGCGTTTGAAGGCGGGCAGGTGCTTGTCCCGGCTGGCTGCCTGGAGGCGCGTGAGCGCTTGTTGGACGTCTTTTGGCATTTCCAGCTTGAGTAGACGGTCGTAGAGGGCGATGTTCTCGACCTCCGCCTGGACGCCGAGTTCGCACGCTCCTTTGTAGGTCGGTGGCACCTGGAGCCTTTTTGTCCAGTCTTTGAGTGTCTCGTCTTTTTTTTGAGCCCAGGTGTCGGCGGGTGGTTTGAGCGAGTGGTCCTGGAAGACCACCGTGAGCATCTGCTGGTGCTTGAGCTCGGCCTGGAGGATGTTGACGAAGGGTCTGACCTTGCCGTGGTTGGCGATGACGGCGCTGTAGGTGGCGGCGGCGCGGTACTCGTCTTGCATGGCGAGGCCGAGGGCGCCTTGCCAGGTTGTCTGGGCCGTTCCGACGAGCGCGAGTGCGAGAATCGTTGCAGTCATTTTTGTTGGACCTCTGTCTTGAGTGAGTCCGGTGGGTGGGAGGAGGATTTTTGCGTCCCGGGCCATGAACGGTTCGTTTTGTTCATGTTCAGGACGGAACGATCAGGGGGTGTGGCGAGTTTCGGCATGCACCTCGGCGCCGGGAATGCGGTTCCGGGCTATCGGAGAACGAGATGATCAAACCTCTTGCAATCGCTTTGCTCGCTTGTGGCGCCACGGCTGCCCATGCGACTATGTGGAACCTTGTTTCGAACATGAACACGGCCCAGCACGGTCTAACCGGCCCGGGGACTGGTGTGATGACCGGCACTTACGACGACGTTACGAACGTGTGGACGATCTTGTCCATGAGCGGGTCGAACCTGACGGGTTCGGTCTCGATCTCGCACCTGCACACTGGCGCTGCCGGTGTGAGCGGCGGCCCGATCGTTGATCTGGGCAGCACGGGCAACGGATCTTGGGCCGGCTCTGGCGGAAACTGGACGTACGTCGGGCCATCGACCAAGAACGTTGGTGAGACGAGCGAAGCGGCCTTTTTGAGCGGCGGAACCTACATCAATATCCACACCCAGACGAACCCGGGCGGCGAGGTCCGGGGCCAGGTGATCGCCACAGCGGTCCCCGAGCCTGCGACGATGGCCCTTTTGGGGTTGTCGGCACTGGCTTTTGCCCGGCGTCGCCGGCAGAAGTAGCCTGGTTCTGGAGCCTGCTTACCGCCCTGGCCTCACCGGGGCGGTTTTTTATTGCGGCAGGAGCTCGTAGCGTGTGTTGCGGCGTCGTGGCTGGTAGCCCGCGCCGGTGATGAGGCGTTCGAACTCTTGGGAGCTGAGGATGAACTTGTTCCCGGCGGCGCTGACGACGTTTTCTTCGATCATGGTCGAGCCGAAGTCATTGGCCCCATAGCCGAGGCCGATCTGGGCAATTTTTGGGCCTTGGGTGAGGATGGAGAGCTGGATGTTGTCGAAGTTGTCGAGGAAGATCCGGCTGA
>CAZGER010000338.1:0-2510 GCA_964524565.1 uncultured Chthonomonas sp.
GACCGGATCCCTTGTGCCTGCTTCATACGCTGTGGGCGTTGTCCGCGGTGAGGTCTGGCCTCTGCGGAGCCATACTTATTGTCGGTGAGCGAAGGAGAACCTCTTAGCCCAAAACGGATCCTCCAGGTCCACTGCCGGTACGTTTGGAGCCCGGGGGGAGAGATCTACGTGCTGGAGCAAGAGGCCGAGCTGCTGCGCTCCAAGGGCCACGAGGTCTCGCAGTTCTTTGTCGACAACCCCGCTGAGGAGGTGTCCGGCTTTGCGGAGAAGGCGAAGATGGCGCGGGACATCGTGTGGTCGAAGTCGGCGCTGGAGTCGGTCCGGGCCGAGATCCGCAGGTTCCGGCCAGACCTTGTCCACGTCCACAACTTTTTTGTCCGGCTCTCGCCAAGCGTTTATCGGGCCTGCAACCTGGAGGGGGTGCCGGTCGTGCAGACGCTGCACAACTACCGGACCTGCTGCGCCGCGGCCAACCTGCTGAGGAACGGTGTCCCTTGCCAGGACTGTGTGGGGAGGTTCCCTTTTCCGGCGCTGAGGCACAAGTGTTACAGGGGGTCGCTGGCCACGACGCTTCCGCTGGTCGGGATGCAGGTGTGGAACCGCTGGAACCGGGCGTTTACGGAGATGGTGGACGGCTACATTTGCCTGAGCGGGTTTGCTAAGGAGATCTTTGTTCGGAGTGGGCTGCCTTCGGACAAGCTGCATGTCAAACCGAACTTCTCGCTCGACCACGGGGCTTCGGAGCTAGAGCGGAAGAACCAGATCGTCTTTGTGGGCAGGTTGGAGGAGGAGAAGGGGCCGCACGTCTTGGTGGACGCATGGCTCAAGGCGAGGCCAGCGGGCTGGACGTGTCACTTGCTCGGTGAGGGTCAAATGAGACAAGATCTTGAGCGTCGGTGTGCGGGTTGTGACTCGATTTTTTTTCATGGTTGGTTGGAGAAAGAGCAGGTTGAGCGGTTTATCAAGGAAAGCAAGTACGTAGCGATGTCGAGCGTGTGCTACGAGGGTTTTCCGCTGGCCCTGGCCGAGGCGCTCTCTTTCGGGACACCTGCGATCGTGCCTGACCACGGCGCGATGCCGGAGATCATGGAGGTGCCGAAGATCGGGTTTGTTTTCCGGGCGACGGACCCAATTTCGATGGCGGAGGTGATCACGAACGCCTGCGCCGTGACGCCGGAGGACTATTCTTCACGCTCTGTGGCGGCCCGAAAGCGGTTTTTGCAGAACTACACTCCGGACCAGAACTACGCGATGCTGCTTGACATCTACGGCTATGCGGCTGGGAACAGCGAGAAGAGGGGCAGGTCGTGAAGGCCCTGGTCACTGGGGGCGCCGGGTTCATCGGGAGCCATCTGGCGGAGGCGCTCGTGGGACGGGGGGACGAGGTCGTGGTGATCGACGACCTTTCGAACGGTTCGCTGGGGAACCTTGAGCACCTGGGCGGTTCGGTTAGGTTTGTGCAAGGTTCGATCACTGATTCGGGGACGCTTTTGGAACTGGTGGTGGGGTGCGACGTGGTGTTCCACCTGGCAGCGGTCAGCAACGTGGCGCAGACCATCGACGATCCGGCATTGGGGCATTTGGTGAACGCGACGGGGACGCTGGAGGTTTTTCAGGCCGCGCGCACGGCAGGCGCGAAGGTCGTTTACTCTTCGTCGGCGGCGGTGTACGGGGACAAAGCGACGGTTCCGGTGCGGGAGAGCCAGCCTCCGCAGCCGATTTCGCCTTATGGGAGCCAGAAACTGCTCGGGGAGCTCTACCTTCAGAACTTTTGCGACCTGTTCGGGATGACCGGGGTCTCTTTGCGGTACTTCAACGTTTACGGCCCCAGGCAACGGCCGGACAGCCCTTACTCTGGCGTCATCAGCATTTTTGTCGACCGGGCTTCCAAGGGTGAGACGATCACGGTCCACGGGGACGGCGGCCAGACGAGGGACTTTGTCTCAGTCCACGACGTGGTGCGGGCGAACCTGCGGGCGGCGGAGGCGAGCCAGGGTCACAGTGTTTACAACGTTTGCACGGGGTCGGCGATCACGATCTTGCGGCTTGCTGAGACCGTCTTGGGTTGCACGGGCAACAAGAGCGCGATTGCGTTCGGCCCATCGAGGAGCGGGGACATCACGGAGTCTTGCGGATCGCCGGACAAGTTCCGTGAGGAACTGGGGTTTGCCGCGCAGGTGGAGCCAGCGAACGGGCTTGAGAGTCTGGTGACATGGTACGCGAGCCGGTGAGCCCAAGGCAGGAGAGGCCGGTCCGTGTCATGGTCCAGCAGGACATGCTGCCCCAGTACAGGGTCCCTGTCTTTGAAGCCTTGGCCAGCGATCCTCGGCTGGATGTGACGTTTGTGTTTGGCGAGGCGAGCCGGATTTCGGCGATGAAGTCGGTCGAGGGGGAGCTGCCATTCAAGACTCGCCGGGTGCAGAACGTGTTCTTTCCGAAAGACGCGGCGTGGATCCAGCGCGGACTTGTGGGGGCATTTTGTGAGATCCGGCCGGACGTGGTCGTGATGG
>CAZGER010000339.1:0-2508 GCA_964524565.1 uncultured Chthonomonas sp.
CCTGACCATTGGTCGGTGGGTGGGGATGGCGACGACGTCGAGTCCGTAGATCTTGCGGAACTCGTCCTCTTCGGTTTTGGCCGTACCGGTCATGCCGGACAGCTTGTTGTACATGCGGAAGAGGTTTTGGAAGGTGATGACGGCGATGGTCTGGCTTTCTCTTTGGACCTGGACGCCTTCTTTTGCCTCAAGCGCCTGGTGGAGCCCGTCGCTGAACCTTCTGCCGAACATCATGCGGCCGGTGTTCTCGTCGACGATGACGACCTCGCCGTTTCGGACGACGTAGTGGACGTTTTTTTCGAACAGGCTGTAGGCTTTGATTGCGGCGCCTGCGTGGTGGAAGAGGCGCGGTTCCTCGGCGATGTTGTCGATACCGAGGGCGTTTTCGAGATAGTCCATGCCGTCTTCTGTGAAGCTGGCGCTGTGGTTCTTTTTATCGAAGGTGTAGTGGTCTTCGGGCGTCATTTGGCGGACGATCTGGTCCACCTGTTTGTAGACGGAGACGTCCTCCATTGACGGGCCGCTGATGATGTGTGGGGTGCGGGCCTCGTCGATGAGGATGGAGTCGACCTCGTCGATGATGGCGAAGTTGAGTTCCCTCATGGAGAGGTTCTCTTTTTCGAATGCCATGTTGTCGCGGAGGTAGTCGAAGCCGAACTCGTGGTTTGTGCCGTAGGTGAGGTCGGCGAGGTACGCCTCTCGCCTTGTGCAGGGTCTGAGGTTGGTGTACCGGGGGTCGTCGTGCTGGAAGCCCGGTTCGTAGATGTAGCTACCGCCGAGCTCGTCGGAGTCTGCGCCTTGGCCCTGGACGATTCCGATGGAGAGTCCGAGGAAGTGGTAGATGGGGCCCATCCAGCAGGCGTCGCGTCGGGCGAGGTAGTCGTTGACGGTGACGAGGTGGGCGCCTTTGCCGGTGAGGGCGTTGAGGACGATTGGTGCGACTGCGACGAGGGTTTTGCCCTCACCGGTCTTCATTTCTGCGATGCGTCCTTGGTGGAGGACGATACCGCCGACGAGCTGGACATCGAACTGCCGCATGTTGAGGGTGCGGGTGCTGACCTCGCGGACGGCGGCGAAGACCTCTGGGAGGACCTTTTCGAGCGTCTCGCCCTTTGCGAGCCTTGCGCGGAACTCTGGGCCTTTGGCGCGGAGCTCTTCATCGGTGAGGGCGTTGTAGGTCGGTTCGAGGTTGTTGATGTCCTCGACGGTGGGCATGACGGATGCGACATCGCGGTCGCTGGTGTCGAAAAGCTTTCTGAGATATGTGAGCATGTCTGGTGCTTGGTGGGGTGCTTTGGGGCACGTTCAGGCGCGGGGGTGCGCGTTGGCCGAGGGCGGTGGCGGCTCAGGCCACGGGTCCGGCGCGGAGCGGGAACGCCCTTGTGAGGTTTGTCGATGTCACCCTGGCGTGTCCGTTGGACGCGAAGGGTCGGGTTTTTGGGGGCCCTGCGCGGTCGACGAGCGGCGTTTTTCGTTGCGACTCGGTCTGGGGTGCGGCTGGGCTCTGGAACTGGTGCTCTTGGGCGACGTGTGCCGTGACGACGGCGAGCCACTGGTTGACGCGCACTTCCGTCCCGCCCTGGTGCATGGCACCTTGGGCAAGGATGAGGAGTAGGGCTGGCAGCCAGTTGAACATCAGACTAATCCTTAGAAGTATAGACCTATGGCCCAAAAACTCCAGGGCCGAAACCACAGGGCTTTACCCCTGCGTACCTTTTGCCATGTTGAGCGCGCGCACTGGGACCGCCGCAATGGTTGCCGCACTTCTCTTCAACGTTTCTTTGGCCGGGGGTCTTGCCAAAGACGGGCCGTACGACCTACCTGGGGTGAAGGTGGGCAAGGCACCGACGATCGACGGGGCGCTGGATCCGGGCGAGTGGCCGGAGTCTGCCAGGAAGCAGGGTTTTGTGGACCAGGACACGAACGTCGTCTCTGACGAGTTCGCGGAGTTCTGGGTGGTTTATGACGAGGCGAACATCTATTTTGCCGCGAGGGTGAAGACCGACCCTACGAAGCTGATCGCTGACGAGTACAGGCAGAACACGTCGTTCCAGGGTGACGACAACGTCGGTTTTGCGGTCGATGCTGTCTCGAACGGGTCGCAGGGGAACATGTTCCGGGCGAACTCGCGGGGGGCGACCTCGATCGATCTGGCGGGTGGCAGGGCGGCGAAGACCGAGTGGCTGGGTGAGATCGCAGCGAGCGCACGGAAAACCTCTGACGGGTGGCAGGTCGAGCTGCGGATCCCGTGGGGGCTGATGAGTCTGCCGAGCCCTGGTTCGAAGAACCTGCCGTTTAACGTGTTTTGGTACAGGAGCAACAAGCAGAACACGTACACCTACAAGTACTTTAACCGGGACGTGAGCCTTCTGCCAGCGTGGACCGGGGTGGAGGTTCCGGCGGTGGCGAAGGAGCGGACGATGAAGCTGCTGCCGTACCTGTACGGGGGTTTTCAGAAGGACGGGACGGGGCTCTTTAAAGCAGGTTTGGACGTTAAGGCGAACGTGA
>CAZGER010000340.1:0-2503 GCA_964524565.1 uncultured Chthonomonas sp.
CTACGAGTCCTCGCCTTACTTTGCCGGGACCGCCTCCGGCCGGTCGAGCCTGTGGGACGTGAACCAAGAGCTCGGGGCTGACTCTCCGCCCAGGACGATGAAGTCCGACATCCCCTTCACCGCCAACCGGACCAGGATCTCAAACTCCTTGACGAACCAATGGGTCCCGCGCGGGTTTGCCGTCGTTCACTCGGAGGCGCCGGGAACCGGGCTCTCCACCGGTAGCCCCACGGTGGGAGGCATGCCAGAGAGGTTCGCTCCCAAGGCAGTCATCGATTGGCTCAACGGCAGGGCCAAGGGCTACACGACCGTGGACGGGACAGACGAGATCAAGGCGACTTGGTCGACCGGAAAAGTCGGCATGGTCGGGACATCGTACAATGGGACGATCCCCGTCGCGGCCGCGACGACCGGGGTCGAGGGCCTGGCCGCGATCATCCCGGTTGCCCCGAACACCTCTTACTACCACTACTACCGCAGCAACGGCCTGGTCCGGCACCCGGGCGGCTGGCTCGGTGAGGACATCGACTCCCTCTACGAGTTCATCAACAGCGGCGACCCGGCTGTCCGCCCCACAAGCGACCGACTTTACCGGGACATGTTCCTTGTCCAGCGCGACAGGCGGCACGGGGACTATAACGAGTTCTGGGCCGGGCGTGACCTGCTCAAGTTCACCAAGAACATCAAGTGCGCCGTGCTTATGGCCCACGCGTTCAACGATTGGAACGTGGTACCGGAGCACAGCGTCGCGGTCAGCCAGGATCTCAAAGGGCGGGTTCCCCTGGTCCAGTACTTCCACCAGGGAGGACACGGCGGCGACCCTCCGTTCGAGCTGATGAACAAGTGGTTCACCAGGTTTCTGTACAACGTCGAAAACGGGGTTGAGGACGGCCCGAAAGCCTACATCGTGCGCGAGACCAGCCGGTCGGCGCAGCCAAGGCAGAGCGTCGAGCCGACCCCTTATGCCGACTATCCCAACCCGGATGCCAAGCCGGTCGGCCTAGGTCTGGTCGCGGGCGGCGGGGCCAATGGAAGCCTCGTGCCTCTCAAAGGTGCGGGGCAGGGCGGCCAGGAGTCCTTTACCGACAATGTCGAGCTGAGCCCGGCAGACCTTGCCAAGGCGCAGACGTCCGCCAACCGGCTCATATACGCCACCCCAGAACTCAAGGCGCCCCTCCACATCTCGGGGACGCCGCAGATCAAGGTCAGGATGGCGGCGAGCGTGGCGGCGGTCAACTTCTCCGCGTACCTGGTCCAGTTGCCCTGGGTGGACGGTCAACCGATCACGACCAATCTGGTCACCCGTGGCTGGGCGGACCCCCAGAACTGGAAATCGCTGACCAAGGGCGGGCGGTACACATCGCTGGACCCCGGCACACCCCTGACACCTGGCGGGTTCGTTACCTTTGTGTTCGACCTCCAGCCCGACGACCAGGTCATCCCGGCCGGACGCCGCCTTGCGCTTATGTTCCTATCCAGTGACCGCGACTTCACGTTGTGGCCCAAGCCTGGGGCGCGGATCACGATCGACCTGGCTTCGACCAGCCTGACCCTGCCGGTGGTCGGCGGCCAAGCGCAGTTCGACGCCTCCACAAAGCCATAAGGACGGTGCGCTCACGTCCTGGTGGGCAAGGAGGGACTCGAACCCTCACGCATCGCTGCGCTGGAACCTAAATCACCCCAAACTCACCGATTTGAACCTATGATGGCAGAATTCTGCCTTTCATTTGAGTCGCATAGTGAGTTGCATGGACGATTCGGGCTTGCCGGTGCGATAAGTAAATCCATGGCACGTCGCAAATCACCCATCTCGGAACCCCACCCGCATCGGTTCCGCATCACCCGAAACAAATCCTACATCTACGTGGCCGGACAGCAGGCAGCCAACAAAGTCGCTGGCAAGAAAGAGTGCATCACGTGGCGGTGCTACGTCCACGTACCGGTCAATGTCGAGGGAAAGATTGGCTTGGCTCGAACTGCTGTATACGGAGGAACATCCGATGAGTGCAGGCAGAAAGCTGAAACGCTGGTTCGGAGCAACCCAGTCGTCCTCGACGTCAACCTAAATCAGGCGCGATTCGGACTGGAGGCCATTGCGGCCAAGGATTTGGCCTGGGCACTGAAGACACACGAGAATTCAGAAACTAGCTTAGCCAGCGCAATCAAACGGGCAAAGTCAGCGGCCTTGCCCACAGTTCGCCAACTGGCTGACCAGGCCATCGCCAGGAAGCTCGTTCGCGATAAGAACGTGGTTTCTGACCGGGCGCACCTCAGCAAGTTGGACGCGCCCATCTTCCACAAGGATGGCAAGTTCAGGCTCGGACGGCTCAAAGTAGATGAGGTCACCCAGTCCCACCTTGTCGCCTGGGTCAAGATGGTCACGCAAATGCCTGGCAGGATGCCTGGGACTACTCTATCTGAGCATTCGGTAGAACTCGCAATCGCCTTGGTCAAACTCGCGTGGAGCGAACTACTCCACGATGAAGAGCAAGCCAAATGCTTT